>CAJONF010000239.1 GCA_905236665.1 uncultured Selenomonadaceae bacterium
AAAATTACGTGATAGACTAAAGAGAATTAATAAGCTTTTAGCTTAGAGCTTTAAGTTAAAGATTAGGAATGAGGAATGAGGTATGCAAAACGGAATTTCGATTTACGCGGGACTAGATTACGATAGCGCGGAAAATATTTCGCTGATTGAGAAGGCGGCGGCTCTCGGCTTTAAAAAATTGTTTACTTCCGCGCAGATACCCGAAATGGCGAACAGTGAAAATTTTTTTGAAGACTTCACAGATATTTTGACGACCGCCGTAACACACGGGTTTGAAATTATTTTGGACGTGAACGCCGATAATTTTGCCCAATACGATATTGAAGGAATAACTTTGCGGCTAGATGACGGCTTTGACGCTCAACAGGTCGCAGAAATTAGCCGCGGCAGAAAAATTCAACTAAACGCCTCAACTGTCACCGAAGATTTTTTAAATGACTTGGCAGAACTCGGCGCGAACTTTGATAATATCGCCGCTTTACACAATTTTTATCCGCACCCGTGCACAGGGCTTGATACGTATTATTTCGACAATCAAAATCGCATTTTACACGACTTCGGAATTTCTGTCGGCGCATTTGTGCCCAGTAAAGATGGCAAGCGGCGTTTGCCACTGCGCGAAGGTCTTCCAACTCTTGAAGACTGCAGAAATTTTTCTACGGATTTATCTGCCAGATTTTTAGTCGCTCTCGACACAGATTTTATAATTATCGGTGACGGTCAGCCCACTGATGAAGAACTTCAAGCAGTCGCGGCGATTCAAAGCAATGAAATTATCTTCCGCGCACAACTTTTGAGTAATAATTTAACTGTTGCAGAAATTTTGAGCCGAACTTTTACGCGCCGCCCCGATATTGCAAAATCTGTGATTCGCGCCGTTGAAGGTCGGCAATATTTTAAAGAACTTGGCGGACAAATTCCACCTGATGAACTGGAAATTGAACGCAGTTTTGGTGATGTGACGATTGACAATGAAAACTTCGGGCGATATGCCGGAGAAGTTCAGATAATGCAAGATGTGTTGCCTGCCGACGGGCGTGTTAATATCGCGGCGCACATTTTGGACGAAGAAATTTTTTTAACCGGCTATCTTAAGCCGCGCCGGAGGTTTTCGTTTAAATTTATTTAATTTCTGCAATGCTCATTAAGTATTGCCCGTTGGAGGTTGATGCGATGAATTTTAATGTTGCAGTGACCGCCGCCGCACTTATTTTTTTATTAAATACTCCTTTGGCTATTGCCTCGCCAACTTTATCGCGAAATTCCCGCGGCAACGACGTTTTAACTTTGCAAAAAAAACTTTATCTCATCGGCTACGAAATAACTGAGCTTGACGGGATTTATGGCAACGAAACTGAACGCGCTGTCGCCGCTTTTCAGCACGATAACAAAATCAGCGTAACCGGAATCGTCACTAATGTTACGTGGCGCGCCCTGCGAAAGGCTAAAGAGAAAAAAGGACGCGTCCTGCCCCCGCTAAAAGTCACTTCAACCGACGTGGATACAAAAAAATCTACTAGTCTTGCTCCTTTTGGCAAAACCTTTATTACAGGAACTCAAGGCAAGCAAATCGTTTCTACCGCGCAAAAATTTATGGGCGTACCTTACGTTTTCGGCGGGACAACGCCTAAAGGTTTTGATTGTTCGGGTTTGTTGCAATATGTTTTCAAAATACACGGCGTTTCTATTCCGCGGCTGGCTGATGAGCAGTACAATCTCGGTAAAGAAGCTAAAAAAAATCAGTTGACGGCGGGGGATCTGGTTTTTTTCACGACTTATACTAGCGGCGTTTCTCATTGCGGAATTTATATCAGCGACGGGAAATTTATACACGCATCGTCCAGCAAAGGAGTTAGCATTAATAGTTTAGAAGACGATTATTGGAAAGCTCGTTTCGTCGGAGCAAAAAAAATTGTTGGTTAGAAAAAATTTTTTAGCAAAGGTGAAGTAATGAAAAAAATTTCTATAGTTGGTATTGGTCCCGGCGGTTTAGACGAGATGACGCCCAAAGCTCGCCGCGCTATCGAATCTGCTGAAGTTATCGCGGGTTATAACACTTATATTAAATTGGTTGGAGAGATTATCGGCGGAAAAAAAATTATCGGGCGGGCAATGATGCAAGAAGTCGAACGTGCGCAACTTGCAATCCAAGAGGCTTTGTCCGGTCGCAATGTGGCTGTTATTTCTAGTGGCGACGCGGGCGTTTATGGTATGGCTGGTCTCGTTTTGGAAATGATTTTAGATTTGCCGGAAAAAAATCGTCCGCAATTTGAAATTATCGCGGGCATTTCGGCTGTAAATGCGGCGGCGGCGATTTTGGGCGCACCGCTCATGCATGATTTTGCAATTATTAGTTTAAGTGATCTTATGACGCCCTGGGAACTGATAAAAAAGCGCGTTTATTCGGCGGCAGAGGCAGATTTTGTCATCGCGCTTTATAATCCCAAAAGTAAACGCCGCATTAATCAAATCATTGAAGTTCAGCAGATTTTATTGCAGTTCCGCAAAAAAAATACGCCCGTCGGCATTGTGACGAACGCGGGACGCGAAAATCAGAAAAAAATTATTTCTACGCTGGAAAATTTCACTCAGGAAGATATTAATATGTTTTCGCTCGTTATTATCGGCAATTCTCAAACTTTTATCAAAGAAAATTTCATAATTACTCCCCGTGGCTATTCAATTTAGAAATTTTTTTTCAAGCAACCTAATAATTTGTTTTACCGTCTCAGAAATATTTTTTGAGGCGGTTTCTTTTTGCATTGCGGCTGAAAGTGTCATCGGTGAACGCAAAATCGCAAATGCCGCGTCAATTCCCGCATCATCTGATAAATTTTCCACGCTACCGCCAATCCCGACCGTTAAAATTTTCGGATTGAGTTTTTTTGCCAATTTCGCTACGCCGGACGGTGCTTTTCCCTGCGAAGTTTGAAAATCCAGCCGACCTTCGCCGGTTATCAGTAAATCTGCGCCGATTAATTCATTTTTTATGTCGAGAGCGTCTAAAACTATGTCAACGCCAGGCAAAAGTTCGCCGCGCAGATAACTTCTGAATGCAAAACCTAAACCACCTGCCGCGCCGTCACCAGGAACGGAATTTTTTTCCAGCTTGAGGAATTTTGCGCTGATTTCGCCGAAATTTTTTATCCACACGTCCATTTTTTGAACAATTTCTGGCGTCGCGCCTTTTTGAGGAGCATAAACCGCTGAACAACCGTTTGCACCTGTCAAAGGATTTGTCACGTCGCAGGCGATTTTAAATTTGCAATTTTTTAATTCCGGCAGAACTTTTGAATCGTCAATCGCAGAAATTTTTTCTAAATCGCGCCCAAAAATTCCGTCCGCGCCGATAAATTTATATCCCAACGCCGTCAACATTCCAATTCCGCAATCGTTCGTAGCACTTCCGCCAATTCCGATAATAAAATTTCTGCAACCGTCCTCAATCGCGATTTTTATCAATTCGCCAACGCCAAAAGTCGTCGTGTTCAGCGGGTTACGCAAATTTTCCGGAACCAGCGGAAGTCCGGAGGCGTTCGCCATTTCTATGACGGCTAATTTTTTTTCGAGCACTTCGCCAAATTCTGCAAAGATTTTTCCACCCAAAGGATCGCAAACTTCCACGGATTTTAATTTTCCACCTAATCCCGCCGTTATCGCACGACAAGTTCCTTCGCCGCCGTCAGCAAGCGGAAAAATTTTTACTTCGGACGCCGATGACGCCGCTAAAATTCCTTCGCGAGCCGCCGCGCCCGCTTCCAAACTAGTTAAACTGCCTTTCAAGCTGTCTATTGCAACGATTATTTTCATTTCAGAACCTCCAAAACTTTTTTTGATTATA
>CAJONF010000240.1 GCA_905236665.1 uncultured Selenomonadaceae bacterium
AACCGCGCCCGGCAAAATTCCAATCCCACCAAGCACCGCCGCAACAAACGCCTTCAAGCCCGGCATAATTCCCATGAGCGGGTCTATCGTGTTGTAGTAGACGCCAACCAAGACGCCAGCCGCCGCCGCCAACGCCGAGCCAATGCAAAACGTCATTGAAATTACTCTGTCCGCGTCAATGCCCATCAGCTGCGCGGTCTCCGTGTCGAAACTTGCCGCACGCATCGCCTTGCCCAATTTCGTCTTCTGCACAATGTAAGTCAACAACGCCATTAAAATTATCGTGATGCTGAAAATTAAAACCTGTTGCCCGTTCACGACGAACCCGCCAACGTTAAATGCAAAATTCAAATTCGTTTCGGGGAAAGTTCGCGGCGTCGGTGTGACGAAGTACATTCCCGCATATTCCAAGAAAAACGAAACACCTATTGCCGTAATCAGCAGTGAAATTCTTGGCGCGTGTCGCAGCGGCTTGTAGGCTAACCTTTCGACGAGTATTCCGAGACAACCAGTAACCGCCATTGAAATTAAAAGCGCGGGAAGTATTGGCATGTGCCCCGCCGTTATCGCAAAAAATCCAATGTACGCCCCGACCATGTAAATATCGCCGTGCGCAAAATTAATCAGCTTGATGATTCCGTAAATCATTGTGTAGCCCAGCGCAATCAAGGCGTAAATACTCCCAAGACTGACGCCGTTAATCAGCTGTTGAATTAACTGGTGGAAAAAATCCATTTACCGCATCCCTCTTTCAAAAATTTTTAAGACTTCAAAGCCTCCCGATTGAATTTCAATAGATTGTAACTTTTTATGCGCCGATTGTCACGGTTTTTTTCGACGCGAGATTCGCCGTGATTTTTTCGCAAGTCAAATTTTCTTGCGTGAATTCAAAATTTAAAGACTTTGACATTTTGCCTATTGACATTTTGCCCATAAGGGATTATCATATGGCGCGTGTTGAAAATCAGCTTGAGACTTAAAGCTTGGGGCTTGACACTCGAAGTTTAAAGTTTGGAGCTGAGAAATTTCTGGGAGGCAGATTTTGTTATGATTAAACCACTTGGTGACAGAGTTGTTATTGAAGTCGCCGAAGTCGAACTTAAGACGAAGAGCGGCATTATTATGCCAGAGACTTCAAAGGAAAAACCTCAAAAAGGTAAAGTCATTGCGGTTGGCACTGGCAAACTTCTTGATAACGGTAGCCGTGCAGTTCCCGAAGTCAAAGTTGGCGACGAGATTATTTTCAACAAGTACGCGGGCAGTGAAGTTAAAGTCGACGAAAAAGATTATCTCATTATCCGCGAAAGCGATATTCTTGCAGTTCTCTAATTTTTTGAAAGCTAAAAGCTGTAAGCTAATTTGGAGGTAAATTTTTTTTATGGCAAAAGAAATTTTGTTCAACGAAGATGCACGCCGTGCGTTGGGTCGCGGTGTTGATGTTCTTGCTAATGCAGTTAAAGTTACGCTCGGTCCGAAGGGGCGCAATGTTGTTCTTGAAAAAAAGTACGGTGCTCCGACAATCACGAATGACGGCGTAACCATTGCTCGCGATATTGAACTTGAAGATCATTTTGAAAACCTGGGCGCGCAACTCGTCAAAGAAGTTGCTACCAAAACTAATGACGTTGCTGGCGACGGCACAACCACCGCTACCCTTTTGGCGCAGGCGATTGTTCGCGAAGGCATGCGCAACGTCGTGGCGGGCGCAAATCCCATGATTATCAAAAAGGGCATTGAGGCGGCTGTTAAAAAACTCGTCGAAGAAATTAAAAATTGTTCCAAGAAAGTCGAAACTAAAGACGCTATCGCGCAGGTTGCGGCTATCTCCTCTGGCGACGAAGAAATTGGACAACTCATTGCTGACGCGATGGAAAAAGTTGGCAAAGACGGCGTCATTACCGTTGAAGAGTCCAAAACCATGATGACCAGCATGAACGTCGTCGAAGGCATGCAATTCGATCGCGGTTACATTTCCCCTTACATGGTTACCGACGCTGACAAGATGGAAGCGGTCTTGGACGATCCTTTCATTCTGTTGACGGACAAGAAAATTTCTTCAATCGCGGACATCATGCCGATTCTTGAGCAGATTGTTAAGAGTGGCAGACCGCTTGCGATTATCGCTGAAGATGTTGACGGCGAAGCGCTTGCAACTATCGTTGTGAACAAACTGCGCGGCACGTTTAAGGCGTTGGCAGTCAAGGCGCCGGGATTTGGCGACAGAAGAAAAGCTATGTTGGAA
>CAJONF010000241.1 GCA_905236665.1 uncultured Selenomonadaceae bacterium
GGAATTGTCCGCCGATTCAAGGAGTAAACACATGAACATTTTTGACGAGATCAGAGAAAGTGCCTCCGACTTTCTGGCTGAAGACAGCCGCAACCGTATTTCCGAGCGATTGTCAAAAATTTTGAACAGTCAACCGCCCGACGCCCTTACAATCGTTTTTTGCGGAACGTTCTCTTCGGGCAAAAGCAGTCTGATAAACGAAATGTTGCAACAGAAATACAAGTTGCCCGTCGGCATCAATCCCGTAACGAAATTCGTGACGCGGCTGAAATACGGCAAGGAACTTTCGGTCGGCTATTTATGGCACGGCAAACAATATCCGCTGAGTTTGTCGGACTTACAGGAGATCATCACGGGCAAGCTGTCTCTGCCGGATGAATCGGTGGAGGTGGTAATAAGTTTGCCCGCGAAAATTTTGCGTGGCGGAGTGGAGATTTTGGATACGCCCGGTTTTTTGGACACCGAGGAGCTGAGTGCACTTACCCGCGCCGCCGTTGCCGAAGCGGATATCGCCGTTTTTTGTTGCAGTGCTGCCGCTGCAGGGAAAGAATTCGAGCGGGATTATTTCAAAGAGCTTGACGAGACCATAGGCAACTTTGCCGTCGTAATCAACCGCATGGACGCCATAGACTACGCCAAGGATTTTGAAGACATACAAAGATTCATGGAATACAACGTTGCCGGGCGCGGGCGAGCCGTCTTGCATTTTCTCGGCATGGAAAAACTTTTCTACACAGTCGCCGGCGGCAAAAACATTGACATAACCGAATTCAGAAAATTTTTTTCGCTCATTTGCGTTGGAATGTCGAAAAAATTTCGGCGGCGGTTGCAAAGATATTCCTGGCAAAAGCGTACGATATACGCTCTGCAAAAACTCCGCGACGAAGTGCAAACTCAAATTTTCTGCGGCGAACATTTACTGGCGGGCGCAGACCGTCAAGCGCAATCCAAATATCAAACAGCGCGGAAACTTCACCGTCAAGAGTGCACGAGAATTTCCGAGCTTATGGAAAAAATTTTGACCGACGGAAAAAAACTTTTGAGCGATGCTGCCGCCGACATCGAACGGGAATTTGATTCGATTGCGGGCAACGATTATGTATTCGACTTCAGCCCAAAGGCGACAGCTTATCTGCGCGAAAAATTTTGTGCTTTGCCGACCGTCCTGCGCACGCGGCTGGAAAAATCCTTCCCGGAAAAAAAATTCGACGACCCCAAATTTTTCGCCGATTACATTGACGCCGCAAAAAATTATTTGGTGCCCGAACCCGTAGGCAGGCGAGTAGAAACCGACTCTGTCGGCAAGAAGATAATCGACACCATTACAAGCGTGTTCAGCAAAAAAACGAAGACAAACAGCTATGAAACAGTCTACGACGATTACGCCTCAGCCGCCAAAACTCATTTGCGATCGCACTTGCTCGAACTGTTGCAAGATGCGATGGTCAAGTACCTTTATTCGCTGGCAACTGCTCTGAATCCGCCGTCGCCCGTGAAAGATGAAACACTTGTCGAAGAAATTGCCGCCGCCAAAAAAGAATGGGAGTCATTGGATTCCTATATCGTGCAGTATCTGACCTTCTGCCGCGAAAAATTCATGTGGAATCAGGGTAGCGACAGAAAGCTTTTTCCGCACAAAGTTTAAATGCAATCATTCGGAGGAAATCAGATCGCCTCTTCTTTTCAATTTCCCTTGACCAGTATATATCGAGATAAGAAAAACCTATTAAACAAACCTGTTGTGAGGGTCAGAAAATCAAAGATTTAATGTGGTTCGATTGAGCGAGTAACAAACAGAGATTAAAAGCCAAAAATTTAGTCAGCAAGCGGATTGCGACTGTATGCCGCCCCGTCTGAACGAAATACTTTGCAAAAATGCACTCGCCCGAATTTACACATCTCTAGCGGAAAACTGTCTACTATGAAAAAATCGTCCGTAAACTGTCCTGCAAGTTGGGTGAAGATTAAGTTGGTGATCTGTAGCAGATTGCGGAGGGTACGATTGAATTGACTGCGGTCACGCATTCGGTGAAAAAGATTTCGGTAATTTTTCTTGACGAAAGAATACCAAGCATTTTCAGAATCGACGTCTACTATTTCTCCGCAAAGCGCGATTGTAATTATTTCCGAATCGTTCAATAGTGCTTTATCAACATTCTTTTGTGTTCCTCCCGCTTGTGTCTCTACAGCAGGATAACATTTTTTGCCGTTAGTTCCTTTTGTTTTTATCCTCACAACGAGTTATCGTACTAAATTCGTCATTAAGAGCTTGAATCTGTCGTTCGAGTTGTTAAAGGGAAAGAAGTAAATGTTTAGATTCAGCCTAAAGTTTTTCAACTTGAATATGTTGCAAAGAGCATCACTCCAAAAACATACCACAAAGAAAAAGGCTTGTCATGGAATGCCCAAAAAAATGTGCAAAAATAGTGCACGAGGTTTTTCGGAGTTGTGCTATCATGGGCGATA
>CAJONF010000242.1 GCA_905236665.1 uncultured Selenomonadaceae bacterium
CGTCGCTCATCGGATTTTCGTAGTAAGGCTCCGTTTCGACGAAGCCGAATTTTTTGTAAAGGCGAATCGCGCTTGCAAGCGGCGTTACCGTATCCAAAACCATTTCTCTGAAGCCGTCCGCCCGCGCAGATTCGATAATTGCCGCGATAAGTTTACTGCCCGCGTGGTGTTCGCGATAACCTTCGCGGACGAAAAGCCGTTTCATTTCGCAACGTTCGGCGGTGTGTTTATGATAAGCCACGCAACCGATAATTTTGCCGTCGACAGCCGCGCAGAGCAATCGACCTTCGGGCGGTGTGTACTTCGCAGACAAATCCTTGAGTTCGTCGTCGAAGTGCTGAAAAGATAAATCGCGCCCCAAAAATTTTACGTACTCAATAACAAGCTGTTTGACCTCTTCAATATGATTTGAGCCGTCGAAAATTTTAACCGACACTAAAATTCATCTCCTATGGAAAATTTCCAGCGTATAAATTTTCCGTACAAAAAAAAAATCCTGCCGTGTGCAAAAATTTATAATGCCTTTCAAATAGAAATAGTGTATACTACAACTCAAAATATTTTTGGATAAAAAGGAGCAAATTTTATGAAACCTTTAAAACTTTTTAGAAAGATGATAATGGCTACGAGCTTGGCTTTTATAATTTTTGTTAGCGGCGGTGAGGCTGAGGCGGTTGATTATTACAGCGCGATTTATCAAACGGTGAACCGCTACAACGGCAACGAAGTCGAATGCGATTGGATAACGCGAGCTATTCTCTACGCGTCGAGTGAATATCAAGTCGATCCGATTTTAATCACAGCGATAATGGAAGCGGAGAGTAATTTTAATTTCCATGCAACTAGCCCTGTCGGCGCGATAGGTTTAATGCAACTTATGCCGTCTACTGCCGCAGGTCTTGGCGTAAATCCTCATAACCCGCTAGAAAATATCATCGGTGGCACGATTTACATAAAAAATCAGCTGGGACGTTTCAAAGATTGGGGAGCATATTCCGTCACGGACGCTGTTGCCGCTTACAATGCTGGGCCCGGCGCAGTAGAAAAACATGGCGGCGTTCCTAACTATTCTGAAACTGTTCATTACGTTATCAAGGTCGCCAATAATTACAAAAATCTTTTAGCGTTGATTCAAGCTTAACACAATTCAAAAAAGCCCCGTGTGAGCAGCACGGAGCCTTTTTCAAGCGTATGTGTTATATTTTAGGAGAGCTTTAACGAAAGCCTGAACGCAGTTTATCACACATGAAAATAATTATCAAGACCTTTCGGAAAATTTTTTGAGAAAAATTTTCAAAGCTAATTACTGGTTTGGTCGCGCATGACGGGTTTACGGATAACTTCGGCGGTAACGGTAACTTCATTGCTTGGTATGGTTACACCTTCGGGCACGACGAGCCGCAATGTGCTTTTGAAAAACCGTTGTCCCGTCTGCACAGTGAAAGGCACGGTCTTTAACGTCACGATTGAATTTATCACGGATTCCGCACCGCTGATTTCCATTTGCGCCGGCTCAACAGTAATTTTCGTAAGCTCCCAACCGTCCATAACAGATAATTCTGGGATAATGGGAACGATTCTTTTTTTTATGCCGCTTTCTATTTCAACGGAGGCTGTGATAACGCTTGGTACCACGTGAATTCGATTGACTGCCTGATTTTTTTCGTCCACAGCATTTAGCGGGATTTGCACTTCAAAACTATTCGTCTGGTTATTCAATTTCACCGTGCCATACACTTTGCTGACCTGCTCAACGAAACTTTTGGCTCCGACTATTGTCACATATTCCATTGACTTGCCGATTTCTTTTATTGATGTTTCTGTTCCCACCGTACCACTCGTCAATATTTCTATGGGAATTTGGCGTTCTGTAAGCGGGTCTAACTTGACATTTAGGACTGTAGGCTTTGTTTCCACCAATTCAAACCCCGAAGGCATTACCACTTGCGGATTAATTTGGTGCACACCCTCTCCCAATCCTTCCAAATTTGCATACACCCGAAACGCATTAGCATCGTATTTCACATAATAAGAACGCGGCGCTCTTGTATTTATCTGCACTGTTGTTTCTTCACTCACAGCCATATATTCATACGGTGTGTTTGACATTGTCAGCGGCACGGTATAAGATCCTTCTATCGCCGGATCTTGGTCTGCCATAACATATACCCACATGATAAACGCCACCAAAAGCGCGATCATTTTTTTTAGCAGATTGTGGCGGAAAATGTTTATTATTCGTGTCATTTTTCCGCCCTCCATTTTGAAAGGAACTTGCTCAAAAATTTATCTTCCTTTTTAACAAAAGCCGGGCGGATTTTGGCTGCTAAAGTTTTTTCGTCGAAATGGCGCATTAATCGCCCGCTTTCCGCTACAGATATAGTCCCTGTCTCCTCGCTCACCACGATTATTAGCGCGTCGCATTGTTCAGATAAACCGATTGCCGCACGATGCCGGGTGCCAAGCTCTGTGGATAATTCGTGATTCTCTGTTAGGGGCAATACGCACGCCGCTGATATTAACCGATTGCCACGGATTATCGCCGCCCCGTCGTGCAATGGCGTATTTACTATAAACACATTTAATAAAAATTCCGAGGTAATTATTCCGTCTATGTGTATACCCGTGACGGATATATCGTTCAATTTCATTTCGCGTTCCAACACCATGAGTGCGCCCGTTTTCGTCTGCGATAATTTGTTTGTCGTTTTGACCAGCTCTTCTACTACTATATCTGCTTCTTTGCTGTCTAATAGCGAACCGCTCTTGCGAATAAATTTTCCTTGTCCTATTTGCTCCAATGCACGTCGCAGTTCTGGTTGAAATAAGATTGGCAACGCGATTAGGAGCCATTCCGAACTTTTCTGCAAGAGCCATGTCATAACGTGCAGATTGAGCCAACCGCAGATTATCGTTAGCAAGATGATTATCAGCAAGCCCTTAACTAAGGTCATGGCGCGGGTATCTTGAATCATCTGATAGACTTTGTACAGGATTGCCGCTACAACTAGGATATCAAAAATATCGAGCGGTCCTATTGTCGTGACTAGGTCTCGGACTTTGGTTGGAATTTCTAAATCTATTGGCAACTGCACCACTCTCCATGAAATTATTTTTCCACTAACAATATACTACAAAATTTTTTCAGATTCAATATTAGAGAATGGCAAAGTTCTATTGAAAAATTTTTAATTTTTGAAAAGGGTAAGCCAATCGCCGTAGCCTTCCTCCACCATATTTTCTTGCGGAATGAAACGTAAAGCCGCACTGTTTATGCAATAATGCAAACCGCCTTTATCTGCTGGACCGTCATCGAACACGTGCCCCAAATGCGAGCCGCTTGCTTTAGCACGAACTTCTATCCGCTCCATACCAAACGATAGATCTTTGTGCTCAACTAAGAATTCTTTATCTATCGGTTTGCTAAACGACGGCCAGCCGCAACTAGATTCAAATTTGTCTGTAGATGAAAATAGTGGTTGACCCGTTGTCACGTCAACATAAATTCCCTCGCGAAATTCTTCGTCATATTCATTTTTAAACGGCGGCTCAGTTGCCGCTTCCTGCGTCACTGCTCGTTGAAGTTCGCTAAGGTCTTTTAACGTCTCTTTGCTCGGCTTGCCATATACTCTGCTACGTGAAAAATCTTTGTTAGCAAATTTTTCTGCTACTTTTACTTTTGCCTGCTCATCTATCAATGACCGTGATACATGACAATAGCCGTTCGGATTTTTTATCAAATACTCCTGATGTTCTTCTTCTGCACGGTAAAAATTTTTTATCGGTAGACATTCCACCACCACTTTATCAAAAAAATTTCCCTGCAACTCTTTTAAAGATTCTTTTATAATTTTTTCGTCGGCAGGATTGCTGAAATAAACTCCCGTGCGATAATTTATACCTTGGTCTTTACCTTGTTCATTTACTAACGTCGGATCTATCGACTGGTAGTAAATGCCTAACAATTTTTTTAAAGAAATGGCGTCGGGATTGTATATCACGTGCGCCGATTCAGCGTGACCGGAACCTTTGTAAACTTCGCGATAAGTTGGATTGCGCGTCGCACCATTTGAATAGCCGACTTCCACACTGGTGACACCGGGGACATTTCTCATTAAATATTCTGTGCCCCAAAAACATCCGCCCGCCAAATAAATTTCTGCCTCGCCGTCGATTTTGTGATTCTGCTGAATAATTTCTTCCGGCAATGGCGCGTTTGGTTTTTGTGACGCGGCTATATTTTTGGGCGTCAATATAAAATACGCCACCACAGCTACCGCCGCCACCACGGCTAGCACACTCATTAAAATTTTCCCCCTAGACATAAAAATTCCCCTCCCCATAACATAAAAGCCCTTCCTATGTCACGAAGGGCTAAAAATTTTAATCATATTCACCATCTCTAAACACTAAATTTGGTGCGATTGGCGCGATTCGAACGCGCGACCTACTGCTTAGGAGGCAGTTGCTCTATCCTGCTGAGCTACAACCGCATTTTTTGCAGTTTATCACGCCGATTTATTAAAGTCAATCAAATAAAGGCTTGACATAAAAATTATTTAGCGATAAAATTCAAAGCTACTGATTGACCATATGATGGAATAGGTGTGCGCGGCGCAAATGCTTGGTGTTTCTCTAAGGTACGTCGCGCATTTAAATTCAGTTAGGAGTTAGGAATTTTTTAACTCATCACTCCTAGCTCCTAATTGACAAAAGGAGTGGCTTCAATGTTTAATCCTGTTCAAGTTGGGGAAGGAAAACGGTATAGCTATGACAGAACAAAAGAAATTATGGAGATGCCGCATCTTTTGGATCTTCAGCGCAAATCCTATGCATGGTTTAAAGAGGAGGGATTAGCGGAAATATTTAGGGACGTTTCGCCCATTTCGGACTTTTCCGGCAAGCTGGAATTGTTTTTTGAATCGTTTACTTTTGATGAACCTAAATATTCGCTGGAAGAATGCAAACGCCGTGACGGTACCTATGCCGCGCCCTTGCGCGTTAAAGTTAAATTGCACAACAAAGAGAAAGGTTACGTGAAAGAACAAACTGTCTTTTTTGGTGATTTTCCGTTGATGACGGAGACAGGTACATTTATTATCAATGGGGCGGAGCGGGTTATTGTTTCGCAGCTGGTACGTAGCCCGGGGGTTTATTTTGATAAGACGCTC
>CAJONF010000243.1 GCA_905236665.1 uncultured Selenomonadaceae bacterium
AAAGCTAAACAGGAAGCTGAATTAAAAGCTAAACAGGAAGCTGAATTAAAAGCTAAACAGGAAGCTGAATTAAAAGCTAAACAGGAACAGGAACTTCGCGAGAAAATCGAGCGTGAGCTTAGGGAAGAAAAAGAACGTGAGCTTAAAGCTAAGCAGGAAGCTGAACTTAAAGCTAAACAGGAACAGGAACTTCGCGAGAAAATCGAACGTGAGTTAAGAGAAAAAATCGAACGCGAATATAAAGAAAAAGAAGAGGCAGAACTTAAAGAGAAAAAAGAACAAGAACTCAAAGAAAAGCAGGAACGCGAGTATAAAGAAAAACTCGAACGCGATATAAAAGCCCAGCGTGAACGCGAAAAACAGCTTAAAGAAAAAGAAAAACAGGAACGTCGCGATAAAAAGAATAAAGATAAAAAAGATAAAGACAAGAAAAAAGATTCTAAAGACGACGAAGACGAAAAAGAAGTTGACGCGCCGTTCAAAGATTTGGACAATGATTTAGATAAAATTACCGCGCTCAGCGGCAAAAAAATCGTCATTGATCCGGGGCATGGCGGCAATGACGCAGGCGCAATCGGACCTACAGGCGTCATGGAAAAATCTGTCACGCTCAAAGTTGCCCTTGAACTTCGTAAATTGCTTGTGGCTGAAGGCGCGGAAGTTATTTTGACACGCGATACGGACAAAACCGTTTCCGAAAAAGGCGCAAAAGCGTCCGACATCGAAGAACTCGGCGCACGTTGCGAAGTTGCCAATAAAGCCGGTGCACACATTTTCATTTCTATTCACGCTGATAGTTTCACGCGTCCCGAAGCCCGCGGCACGACCGGTTATTATTACAGCAAAGGCTCCGGCGCAGGTCAACGCCTTGCAGATTGTATTCGCAAAAATTTAGTAGAACAATTAGGCACGCCCAGCCGCGGAACTCAACCTTGCAATTTTTATGTCGTGAAAAATACCGATATGCCCGCCACGCTCATTGAACTTGGTTTTATTTCTAACAAGGACGAAGAAAAATTGCTTGATTCTAAAGAAGGTGTGCACAAAGCCGCGCAGGGAATTCTTGACGGCATTGAAGATTATTTCGGATAAAAAAAGTTTGCAGAAAAAAACCGCCCGATTTTTTCGAGCGGTTCTTTTTTTATTGTAGAAAAATTTTTAGCCGAGGATAACAAGCGATTCGTGAGCTTTGACGCTTTGACCAGCCGCGACGTTGAATTTTTTAACGGTGCCATCAGCATCAGCGGTGATTTCGTTCTGCATTTTCATTGCTTCGAGAATCAACAGGACATCGCCCGCTTTGACAGCTGCGCCTTCAGCCGCAATGAGTTTTACAATTTTGCCGGGCATTGGGGCATCAATAGAATGTTCGCCCGCGCCAGCCGCAACTTTAGCCGCCGCCGGTGCAGGAGCTGCCTTGGGAGCCGGTGCCGGTGCAGGAGCCGCCTTGGGAGCAGGAGCCGCTTTGGGTGCTCCGCCAGCCGCTTTGACTTCTTCAACTTCAACTTCGTAAGTCGTGCCGTTTACGGTGACGTTAAATTTTTTAATTGCCATTGAAATTTTCCCTCCGATTTATCTATTGATTCTGGACGCCAACGCCCAAGTGTCATTGCGTTTAATTTTTACTGCGAGCACTTTACCGCCGCCGCACATTGTCTGAACCGCCGCCGTGATTGCCGCGATAATTTCGGGTTTAATTTTTTCAGCCACGGGAATTCCTCCTTAGAGCGGAATATTTCCATGCTTTTTAGCAGGACCAACCTCGCGTTTGCTTGCCAGAGCATTAAGCGCAGTGATGATAAGCGGACGAGTTTCCTTCGGCTCAATAACCATGTCGGCATAACCGCGTTCCGCCGCTTTGTAAGGCGTAGCAAATTCTTCGACGTATTCAGCGGTTTTCTTATCCTTTTCGGGATCTTTGCGGAAAATGATATTAGCCGCACCCGCCGGTCCCATGACAGCGATTTCTGCAGACGGCCACGCCATAACTTGATCTGCACCGAGTTCACGGCAACACATTGCAATATACGAGCCGCCATAAGCTTTTCTGGTGATAACTGTGACTTTCGGGACAGTCGCTTCTGAATAAGCATAAAGCATTTTCGCGCCGTGACGAATTATGCCGTTGTATTCTTGATCAACGCCAGGCAGGAAACCAGGCACGTCAACCAAATTCACGAGCGGCAGATTGAAGGCGTCGCAGAATCTGATAAACCGCGCAGATTTATCAGATGCGTCAACATCTAAACAACCCGCCATAACCGCCGGCTGATTTGCGATAATTCCGACACTGCGTCCGCCGAATCTAGCAAAGCAGGTGATAATGTTCGTTGCGAAATGTTGATGAACTTCGTAAAACTCGCCGTTGTCAACAATCATGCGGATAACGTCTTTCATGTCATAAGGCGCATTGGGATTGTCGGGAATAACCGTGTTAAGCTCCTCGTCTTGACGATCGGGATCATCTTCATTGAAAACAAGCGGTGCTTCTTCAAGATTGTTGCTAGGCAGGAAACTAAGCAGATAACGAATTTGCTTAATACAATCTTCCTCATTCTCCGCCGCAAAATGTGCCACGCCGGAGCGAGTATTGTGAGTCATTGCGCCGCCAAGTTCTTCAGCAGTGACTTCTTCCGCCGTAACCGATTTGATAACCGCAGGTCCGGTGATAAACATCTGGCTGGTATTTTTAACCATGTAGATAAAGTCGGTGATAGCCGGTGAATAAACCGCGCCGCCCGCGCAAGGTCCCATGATAACGGAAATTTGCGGAATGACGCCCGAAGCCGCCGTGTTACGGAAGAAAATTCCCGCATAACCGCTCAATGCGTCGACAGCCTCTTGAATACGTGCGCCGCCAGAATCGTTAATGCCGATAAGCGGTGCGCCCATCTTCATCGCCAAATCCATAACCTTCCAGATTTTGTGAGCGTGTTTTTCACCGAGTGAGCCGCCCTCAACCGTGAAATCCTGCGCAAATGCATAGACAAGCCGCCCGTCAACCGTGCCATAACCGGTGACGACGCCTTCGCCTGGTAATTCTTTTTTCTCTTGTCCAAAATTGGTGCAACGGTGCTTAACAAACATATCGAGTTCAAC
>CAJONF010000244.1 GCA_905236665.1 uncultured Selenomonadaceae bacterium
GAAGATCTTTCCGCGTTCGAGGCGTTCATCATTGCATTCCTTTCAATACAGCTGAGTTTTGCCTCACCGAACGCGGCGGGCGGAATAGTGGCGTCGTTCACGCTTTTATTGACGGAACTCGGATTGCCGTTGGAGTACGTGGGCACGCTGATGATTGCGGACGTCATTACAGGCAATTTATTCACGGGACTGAATGTTTTGGTTCGTCAGTGCGAATTGATGACGGTCGCGCACAAGATGAATTTTATCAGAAGTAATTAAGAGGTGTATTGTGGATTTAGATTACTTGATATTTTTGCAAGGCTTGCGCAACGATTGGGGCGGCGAAGGATTTTTTACCCTAATCTCATCCTTGCCGAAAAGCGCATTGACGGCGGCGATACCTGCCGTTCTTTTTTGGTGTATCAACAAGCAGGCAGGACTTTTTATCCTGTTCAACGCGGAAGTCGGACGCGTGATAAATCAGCTGTTGAAAGGAACGTTTTGCATCTACCGCCCGTGGATAAAGGACGCGGAATTGATACCGGCGGCGGAGGCAATGGAAAAGGCGTCGAATTATTCTTTTCCGAGCGGACATACGCAATTCACGACGGCGATTTACGGCGGCTTCGCATTTTTCTACAGGAAAGTTTTGCCGTTGCTTGCGATAATAATCTGCGCGGCGATAGTGTTGTCGGTGGCATTTTCTCGAAATTTCTTGGGCGTGCACACGCCGCAAGATGTTCTCGTGCCGATAGTTTATTCAATCGGCTTGCTCTTCGCGGCGGAGAAAATTTTTAAGTGGATGGGCAAGGACGAGGAGCGCAGATTAATTTTTCTCGGGGTGGGAACGGCGATAACGCTGATAATTTTTTTGTTCCTGTACTTCAAGCCGTATCCCGAAGATTTTTTGAACGGACAGCCGATAGTAGACCCGCTTGCCGCCCGCGCAGATTCATTTGACGCGCTCGGTTTCGGATTGGCATTTTTTATTGGCTGGTTCCTTGAACAAAAGTTTATCAAGTTCAAAACAAACGTCTCGCCTAAAAATCGGCTTTGGCGAATCATCATCGGCTTTACGATTTTGGGAGTGATAGCCGTCGTGATTTATCCGCTACTGAAAATTTTCCTCAGCGTCGAGGCGTACAAATTTTTCAAGGCGTTCCTGCCGTTCTTTTCAATCCTGTTTTTAATCCCGCTGATTTTTACCAAAGTCGAGCGACATTTCAACAGATGATTTCGGAATCGTCAAAGTAAAAGTCGTGCCCTTGCCGAGTTCGCTCGCGACGGAAATTTTTATCCCGTGACTGTCGGCAATCCATTTTGCAATAGACAAACCCAGACCGCTGCCGTTCGCCGCGCTTACCAATTCCTCCTTATCGATGCGGACGAAGCGGTCAAAAATTTTCTCTTGATTCTCCGGCGCGATGCCTATTCCCGTATCCGAGATGCTCAGCAAAATTTTTTCTCCGTCAATCTTCGATGAAACTTTGATACTGCCGCCTTCGGGCGTGTACTTGACCGCGTTGTCCAGAAAAATTCTTATCATCTGCCGAATCGTCGTCTCGTCGCCGTAAATTTTCACGGGCTCATTTTTTATCAGCTCCACGTTGTGCGTCTTGACGACGGTTTTCATTTTGCTCAGCACTTCCCCGACTATATCGTCCAAGTCCAGAAATTTCTTGTTGAGTTTTTGAGTATGGCGGTCTGTGCGCGACAGGAACAGCATATTCTCCAACAAATCCTGCATGTTGTACGCCTCAGAGCGAATCGCTTCAAACGCCTCTTGAACCAGTGCCTTATTTTCCGCGCCGCCATTTTCAAGCAGTTCGATGTAACCTCTGATGATTGCGGCGGGCGTCCTCAGCTCGTGCGACGCGTTCGAGACAAATTGCTGTTGCCTGTTTATGCCGCCCTGCAATCTGTCCAACATTTTGTTTAAAGTTTTGGCGAGTTCGTTGAGTTCGTCGTTAGCCGTGCCGATCGGGATTCGCCCCTCCATTTTCTCAAACGCGATTTCCCGTGCCAATTCGTTCATGGTTTTTATCGGCGTCAAAATCCTGCGGCTCAAAAGCCAGCCCGCCCAAATCGCCAGAATAATTCCCACCACGTCCAACGCCAGCAAAAATTTTTCCAAGTCGTCGAACAGCGTCAACTCGGAGGTTATCGTTCGGAAAAAATAAAACGTGGCGGTTTCGTCGTCGTGCGTGTATTCCATTTTGGCGCAATAAATCAGCGCGGAGCCGATTCGCGCAATTTCAAACTCATCATCAGAAAACATCGGCGGATCTTTCAATATCCCTCTGTTGAATCTCTCTATCGAAGGATAATCCTCGTCGGTGTCGATAAAAAGTTCGCCGCGCTCATCAACCGCCCTCAGCACGACGCCCGCCACCAATGCTCCGCGAAAGGCATTCGGATTAAAGGTAGTGTAATTTTCTTCCAACGCCCTGAAAATTTCTTCGACGCGTTTCATGCTGAAGCGAATCGTCTTTTCGGCGGGACTGTAAAGCGCATTCATGACGCCGAGCCACATCGTAAAATTTATCACGGCGAGCAAAATCACGAAACACGCCGCGTAGCCGAAAGTTATCTTTGTGGAAATTTCAAAGCCGTTGACCCGCTGCTTAATTTTTTCAATGACTTTCATAAATCGCCTTTCCGGTTCGAATGAATCAGCTGCGTTTATGATACTCAATCGGCAACGGAATGTAAAGCTCGCGATAAAATAAAACCTCCATGCAATCTGCGCGGCGGCTTTATAAATTATTCCTTGAAAAATTTCTGGACGTATGATATATTTTTGCCGATGCCGCTCCCTCGAAAGCGGTAACTCCACGCTGGAGGAGGGAGGCGAATTCAATTAGGAATGTGAAATTAGGAATTAGGAATTTAAAGACGCAATCAATTTCTCATTCCTCATTGCTAATTCCTAATTGTTAAAACCGGTTAGGCAAAA
>CAJONF010000245.1 GCA_905236665.1 uncultured Selenomonadaceae bacterium
CGCCCGTCTTCGCTCACTTCGTACAGAAATTTCAGCGACGGGATTTTTTTACGTCAATCACTAATCCAAACGTTGTGGGTAATCGAAAAGTAGAGGGCACAGCAAAGAAAAGTAAGATCAATTTTCCTCTTTGTCTGGATTAAATAACTCGCAGTAGTAGCCGTTCTTGCCGTGATTTTTGACATGATAGACTGCCTTATCAGCCGCCGCAAACAAACTGTCGTAATCGCGCCCGTTGTGCGGAGCAATCGCTATGCCGATACTCGCCGTAACAAATCGCTCCTTGCCGTCAATCGTCAAATTGAAAGCCAACTGCTTAATCTGCTCAGCCTTGCGAATCACAACATCTATATTCGGCAAGCTGTCAACCGTAACAACAAACTCGTCGCCGCCAAATCGACCAATGCAATCGTTCGGGCGGAAAATTTTCTTCAAGCCCTTTGCAAACTCCATCAAAACCTTGTCGCCGAATTGATGACCCAAAATGTCGTTGACTTCCTTAAAATGATCCAAGTCAATTATGTAAAACGCCATAAATATATTCGCCGTCTCATTCTCGTTGTAAGTCTTGAGTTTCATCTTGCACAAGTTTTCCATTGTCTTCTTGTTGAAAAGCTCCGTCAACTTGTCAAGCTCGGATTCAAGCTGAAACGCATCGCGCTCGGAACGAATTCTGTTAAACGCCTTCGCCATTTGCCCCAACTCGTCGTCGCTGTTGATCACAACTTTATCAACCGAAGTCTTGCCGCTAACTATATCATCAACAACATTCGTCATTTCAATAATCGGCTTGGTCACTCTGAGCGCGAAGAGATACGCAATGAAAACTTCAAACAACAAAATAGTCAAGCCCAAAGCCAAAGACTTCGCCGCCCTGTCTCGCGCCTGATCATAAATGTAATGATAAGGACGCGTGGTGATAATCATCCAGCCCGTGTCGACATTTCGCGAATAGGCAACAAGCGAATCAATGTTATCAATGTCAATGCGAATAACGCCCGAACTGTTATAAATCCTGTCGAGAATGAACTTGTACTTGTTGTCAATCGCGTACTCGGTGCCAATCCCGCCGACATTGTCGGAGTTGGAAATCATCCTGCCCGTGCGATCCATAACGATAACGGAAATTTCCTCGTCGTCGAAAGTTTGAACAAAGTCCTGCAGGGCGTCAAGATCAAAATTCCGCTGAACCATGCCGACAGGTTTTCCCTCCGCATTTAAAACCGGCACTTCAATCACGACAATCATTTTGCCCGTCGACATGCTTGAGATAATGTCGGAGACGTAAGCTCTGCCTTTCATTGCCTCTTGAAAGTGCTGACGCTTTGCCAAATTAACAAGCGTGGAACCGTCCGTGCGAATCAGCTGCCAAGCGTCGGCTCCGGCTAAAGCCATCGGATTATCGTCGTTAAAAATAATGTTCGTCTCGTCCAAAAGTTTCGTGACCGCCGCGCGTCTGTCGTCGACCGGCGATTGAATGTATCGAATTACTTCGGGATTAAGGGCAAGCGAGCGGAGCACGTGCTGATTTATTTCAATGAGCGAGGAGATATGCTCCGAAATAATCATGTTGCGCAACGAGCCGTTCAGTTTGACGGAGGCTTCCAACTCGTTAATGGTGTTCCGCGCACTGATGATTATCAGCGTAACAAACGGGATTGCCCCCATTATAATGAAAAACAAAAAAAGTTTGGCACGAATGCCTTTGTTGAAATCCATTATGTTGGCAAAGCCCTCAGTCAGTTTCCAATTCTTAAATTTAATTTTCATTTGTTACTGAGGTTATTAAGCAGCGCGTAAATTGACGGAAAGAGCAAGACGACAAACATTGACGGGAAGATAAATATAATCATCGGGAAGAGAATTTTGACGGGAGCTTTCATTGCCTCCGTTTTGACGCGTTGTCTGTGGCGGTCGCGCATGTTGTCGGCTTGCGTTTTTAAAGTTCTCGTCATGCTCGTGCCGAGTTTTTCCGCTTGAATTATCGAAGTCGTGAACAGATAGATCTCCTCCAAATCGCAACGTTTTGCTAAATTTGTCAGCGCATATTGGTGCGTCATGCCCAACGAAACGTCCTGTTGCATTCTGTTAAATTCGTCGATGAGCGGACCTTTCATGCGCTTAATCATTTTTGCAACCGCGCCGTCGAACGAAAGCCCCGCTTGAACACTCACGCACAACAGATCGAGAAATTCCGGCAGTTGCTTGCGAATCGACTTTTGCCGCTGACGAATTTTAGAGTTGAGTATCGCGAACGGGATTGCCGCGCCCAAAAATATTCCCAAGCCCATGACCAAAAGTCTCTGCGCGGGATTCAGCCCCTCGTGAGAGCCGATAAAAAGAAAAGCTCCGACAGAAAATACGGCGAGCGAAAAGCCCCAACCTGCTATCAGCCGCGAGGCACTCCAAGCTCCCATTTTGCCCGCGCGAAAAATTTTGTCCTCAAGCTGCATTTTGATTTCGTTCGGCGTGAATTTTTGGAAACGTTC
>CAJONF010000246.1 GCA_905236665.1 uncultured Selenomonadaceae bacterium
ACTGCGGAAAGTAAAGCCTGTATGAGAGGAAATAAGACGCTTAGCGCAACCTCAATGATTCAGGAAGCTCCCGCCTCTTAGCGTAGCATAGGCGGGAGTAGTTCACTAAACATACTGTACGTAAATCCCCTAAAGGGGATTTTTTTTACCTTGTAGCAACATTTTACAATTTGCAACGAAAAATTTTTACATCTACGCCGAAAATCAATCGAAAAATCATAACACTAGTAAAAAGATTTATTTTAAAATGAGTTCGGGAGGTGTTTTGCCATGGAAAAAATAAATTTGGTGGATATCTTTTTTGTTGACAGAGAGTATAGCCACAAACACCCGCATATGATTCATCGGCACGCAGATTATTTGGAACTTTTGTACATAGCGGCGGAAAATGGGCGATATTTTGTCGGAAATTATGAATATGCGGTGACGGCTGGCGATTTTGTCGTCTGCAACGCGAATATTCCGCATGGTGAAGATCCTTTTCAAGAACATCAAATTCAGACGTATTGTTTAGTTTTGAGCGGCGCACATTTAGAAATTGCCGAAGACGAACGCCCGATTATATCTTTAGGCAAAGAGAATCCTTTCGGCGAACTTTTGCCAGCGATTTACCAAATGTTTCACAAGCAAGAAGGTTATTCAGAAGTCTGTAGGCATTTTGCAACGGGAATTTTTATGTTGTTGCAAAGAAAATTAATAGACCGCGCCGTAAATTTGAATACAAAGAAAAAAAAGCGTGAAAAATTAATTTATCGTATCGCGGACTACATAAACGAACATTATGCAGAATCTTTGACGTTAAATCGAATCAGCGAGGAATTTTTTATCAGTTCATCGCATTTATCGCACATTTTTAAAAAAGAAACGGGACTATCGCCAATGCAATACATGATTCAGCGGCGAATCGGCGAGGCGCAGAGTCTTTTGGTAGAAACTTTGTTGCCGATTCAGGAAATTGAAGACAGATTGGGATTTAATGACAGTGCTCACTTTTCCAAAACGTTTAAAAAATGTGTAGGCGTCACGCCGAATGAATATCGCAAACATTTTTCTGATCGACGCAGGAGGAAATAATTGCTCTGCAAGATTTTACAAAAAAAAATTTTTATAGAACGTCCCGCCACGCTAAATACAGCAGAATAACCATAACGCCCGCGCAGATTTTCGGTTACAATTCAGCCATGGTAAAAAATTTTTTTAGGAGGAAGTTATCATGGCAGATTTGAAACTTGGCTTGATTGGCACCGGCGCGATTGGACGTACGCACATCGAACGGATTAACAACAAGTTGCAAGGTGCAAAGGTCGTAGCGGTATCGGACGCATTCGCGGAGGCGGGTAAACGTGTTGCGGAAAAATACGGTTGCAAATTCTTCGCGACGGGCGAGGAACTCATAAATGACAAAGAAATTGATGCGGTTATTGTGACGACTGCGGACGCTTATCACGCGCAATACGTCAAGGCGGCAATCGTTGCAGGAAAATACGTTTTCTGCGAAAAACCTTTGGCACCGGAAGCATCGGTTTGCAAAGAAATCGTTGATATGGAAATGACAGGCGGCAAAAGGCTCGTGCAAGTCGGATTCATGCGTCGCTACGATTATGGCTATCGTCAACTGAAAAAGTTAATCTCTGAAAAAACTTATGGCGAACCGTTGATGTTGCATTGCGCTCATCGCAATCCTACCGTGCCCGAAAGCTACGATACGCCAATGGCTGTTGAAAACTCGATGATTCACGAAATCGACGTACTGCGCTGGTTAATCGGTGAAGATTATGTTGCGGCGGAAGTAGTCTTCCCGAAAAAAACTCGTCACGCTCATAAAAACCTGCAGGATCCGCAGATAATGCGCCTGTGGACAAAATCGGGCGTGCTGATTGACGTTGAAGCTTTTGTCTGCGCGGGCTACGGCTATGATATTAAATGCGAAGTGTGTTGCGAAGACGGAATTTTGAATTTGCCGGAGCCGTCGAACGCAATGATTCGCACGAACGCTTCCCGCATTTATCCGATTTGCAAA
>CAJONF010000247.1 GCA_905236665.1 uncultured Selenomonadaceae bacterium
CGGAGGGATTCGAACCCTTGACCCCCAGATTGCGAACCTGATGCTCTCCCAGCTGAGCTACGTCCCCAACGCCCGCGATTATAAACCGCTAACCATTCATTGTCAAGAAAAATTTTTGTGATTTTAATCTGCGCGTGTTATAATTCCCAAAAATTTTCAAGGAGATAATTTTCACGATGAACTTTCTAAAAAAATTTTTTGCGGCACTGGTAGCGGCGGCTACGTCATTTATCGCGCTAATCCCGACGACTTCAGCTGAAAATAAAAATTTTCCGTCGACCGTCATGCATAAGTTGGAAGTTTATTCGCAGGATTCGGGCGGCACACTGATTTTTTCAGACAGTCCCGAATATGTTCAGCGCAACGGAATTTTATATACCGACACCGTGACGGGCGATGCGCGGCTTTTATTTTATCATCTCAACGATACCGGCGTTAAAAAACGTTTTGCGATAATCTTTGAAAACACGTCTGATAAAAAAACCGTTGTTGAGATAACTCGCGGCGGCTTGACTGCTCCGAATAAAAATTATTTCAGCGTCGGAAAAATCGCTCAGACTATGTACATGGAAAATGATTTTTCAGATCGGATTGAGCTTGACAGATACGAAAGAAAAGTTTATTGCCCGCATGAAAAAATTTTTTTACTCAAGCCCGGTCAGCTGATTCACGGCGTCTGCGATTTTAAATCCGCCACGCCTGTCAGAATTTTTTTGATGATGTATCCCGAACACGCTAACCCGCTAGAATTTTTAAACCGCGCAGAAATTTTGCCTAAAGATGAGCAGCGATTGCGCGGAACTTTTAAGAAAATGAATCGAACTTTGACGCTGAAACAACCTTATGACGGCGAACGCGACGGGCTATGTTATATCTTAATCGGCGACAACGTCAACGACCTTTTTAAGCACGGAATCGACGCTACGGACGGTTCTGAAGTGATAAATTATGGCAACTACGGAATAAATTATACGCTGAACTTCCGCACGAAATTTTTAACGCGTTTTTGTCTCAGTCCTCTAGGCGGGCATTATGCCGGCGCACTTCGTTATAAATATTACGGCACGAGCGGCGTGATCCAGACTCCCGAACATAAACTTTATTTCGGAGACAAGACTCCGCCCGAAAATCCAAATGTTTCACAGGCACGCGAGGCAGGTATTTCGCTGATGACGGACACTACAGAACTTTCAGAGCTGGGAAGTTATCGTGGGCAAGTCAGCTTTGAATATTCGCCGCCTGGAGCAAGCAATTTGCCCGTAAATATTGTTCTCATGCCGACGAATTAAATTTGAATTTGTCTTTAAAGAAATCCAAAAATTAAAAAGGACTGTCAAGCTGGCAGTTCTTTTTTGGTGTAAACATTGCATGAAATGCCGCCACGTTGTAAAATTTATAAAAAGTTTTTAGATAAAGGGAGGCTGAACTCATGCACAGCTTTGAATATTTTTGCCCGACTGAAATAATTTTCGGGCAAGGTGCGGAAAATTCTATCGCAGAAAAAATTCGTAAGCACGGCGGAAGTCGCGTGATGATTCTTTATGGCGGCGGCAGTGCAATTAAAAGCGGGCTTATTCCGAAAATCGAACGCTTGTTGATGACGGGTGGGCTTACAGCGTTGAAAGTTATCGGCGGCGTGAAACCCAATCCCCGCTTAAATTTTGCTCGACACGCCATCCGCGAAGCTATCGACGCAAAAATTAATTTCGTGCTGGCGGTCGGCGGCGGTAGCGTAATTGACACGGCTAAAGCGGTTGCACTGGGCGCGGCGAATCCGAATGCAGAAATTTGGGATCACTGGCTCAAAAAAATTAATCTGGAAAAAAGTTTGCCCGTCGGTGCTGTGTTGACTATTGCGGCGGCGGGCAGTGAAACTTCTGATTCGGCAGTGTTGACGGACGAGGAGAGCGGTAAAAAAGCCGGCTCAATTACACCGCGCCCCGTCTTTGCAATTATGAATCCCGAATTCGCGCTAACTGTCCCGCATTACCCGCTGATTTGTGGCATTGCTGATATCATCATGCACACGCTCGAAAGATATTTCAGCAAGATTGAAGGCAACGAGTTCACGGATATGATTGCCGAATCGCTGATAAAAAATGTTATGGCGCAGTCGAAAGCTCTGTTAAAAAATCCGCAAGATCTGCACGCGATGAGCGAAATAATGTGGTGCGGTTCAGTGTCTCACACGGGCTTTACCGGTCTTGGTCGTGATAGAGATTTTTCCGCGCATAAATTGGGTCACGAACTCAGCGGGCGTTACGACGTGGCTCATGGCGCGAGCTTGACGGCGGTTTGGGCATCATGGGCGCGAACTGTTTACACCGTTAAGCCCGAACGTTTTGCCAATTTCGCTGAAAAAATTTTTGGCATAACCGACGGCACGATTGATGAACGCGCTAACGCAGGTATCGACGCTATGGAAAATTATTTCCGCGAACTGGGCACGCCCACGAATTTTTCTGAATTGGGAATCGGCGTGCAAAGTGAAAAAGAATTAAATTTCCTGGCGAACATGGTTACTTCCGGCGGCACAAAAAAAGTTGCGACTTTCCAGCCGCTCGACCGTGATTTAGTTTTGGAAATTTACCGTAAAGCTAACGTTTAAAAAGTTTTAACTAGAATTTTCGTGCCAATCGGGAATTTTTTATAAAGTTCGTGCAAGCGTCCGTTCAAAGTAATTTTTAAGCGCGTACCTTTTCCCGTGCGCAATTCCAAAGTTCTAAAGCGGCGGTTCATATCGTCAAAAATAAACCAATCGCCGTCGCGATGAAAATTTCCGTCCGCCGCGTCAAAAGGCAAGCCAACGCCTTGAGATTTATATTTCGTGCGGAGCAAAACAAATTCGCCGCCGCGGAATTCAAATTCCTCAACTACGGGCGTTTTCTGCACGGAATGAATAAATTCTATTGTCAA
>CAJONF010000248.1 GCA_905236665.1 uncultured Selenomonadaceae bacterium
GAATACGACTTCCTCCCGACGGAAAAAATTTTAAAAGTCGCGCTTGCCAACGAAAAAGCCGGCGCAAATCGATTTTCTATCGTGACCAGCGGGCGAGCACTCGACGGAAAAAATTTTGAGCGAGCGATTGAGACTTATAAAGTCCTCCGCGCAGAACTTAAGATTGATTTATGCGCGTCGCATGGGATTTTGAGCTTTGAACAATTAAAAAGATTAAAATCTGCGGGCGTCAAGCGTTATCATCACAACTTGGAAACTTCGCGCAGATATTTTCCGCAAATTTGCACTTCGCACACCTACGACGAACGAATTAATACGATAAAATTTGCGCAAGAGGCTGGATTGGAAGTTTGTAGCGGCGGAATAATCGGAATGGGCGAAAATTGGCAAGACCGAATCGATTTGGCGTTTGAAATTGCAAATTTAGGGATAAAATCTATTCCGATAAACATTTTGACGGCGATAAAGGGCACGGCATTAGAAAATCTTCCAAAACTCGGCTCGGAAGAAATTTTACGGACGATAGCGATATTCAGATACATAAATCCGACTGCGAACGTCAGATTTGCGGCAGGAAGGAAATTTTTGCCCGATAAAGGCGCGTCGGCGTTTTTACACGGAGCCTCCGCCGCGATAACAGGAAATATGTTGACGACGCCGAATAATAATGTTCAAAACGACTTAAAACTTTTGGCAGAACTCGGTTTGACGAATAAGGAGGACTGATTATGAGCAGAATTTTGATTTCGGACGACAAAAAATCGATTATCATGATGATTACTGGCAATGGGCAGGATTTTTCTTGCGGAGGTAAGCCAATGACTTTTCTCAAGGCTAATACAACTGACGCCGCGCAGGAAAAACACGTCCCGCAAGTCAAAATTGACGGCAAAAAAGTTTTTGTGCAGGTTGGGAGCGTTGAACACCCCATGACCGAAGCGCATTTGATTCAATGGATTTATCTTCAAACTAAAAAAGGCGGGCAATACGTCCATTTAACCGCAAATGACAAGCCGATTGCTGAATTTGTCGTTGCCGACGGTGACGAACCCATTGCCGCCTACGAATTTTGCAATTTGCACGGGCTTTGGATGGCTAAAATCGCTTAAAAAAATTTTTTGCGCAGAAATTTGGCTCTGCGCTTTTTTTGTGCTATAATTGCCGCGAAATTTTTTAGGGAAGTGATGATGTTGTTAAAAATTTCCCCGTCGCTCGAAGATTTTAAATCTTTCGCGCAAAATTCCAATTTAATCGCCGTAAGTGCCAATATTAACACCGATTTGGATACGCCAGTCTCAATTTTTTATAAAATTGTCGAAAATGGGCGCGGATTTATTCTCGAATCGGTCGATACAACTCAACAGGCATTTGGGCGATTTTCTTTTGTCGGCGCACAACCTTTTGTCGAATTGCAAGTTTTTAAGAGCAAAATTTTGTTCCGCGACGGTGATTTGATGAAATATATCGGCGGAAATCCTGTCGATGCGATAAAAAAATTCATGTCGCGCTATAAACCGGCAAATTTTGATAAAAATCTCCCGCTGGCGAACGGCGGCATGGTCGGTTATTTTAATTTTGAAATCGCCGCAACTTTTGACAGAATTCGCGGTCTTGAACTTGATGACGAAGAACTTTTAGGGCAATTTATGATTTGTCGCGTATTAATTGTCCTCGACGCGCTGAAAAATTCCGCAAGATTAATTTATCTCGCCGAAATTAACAATCAAACGAATTTAGATGAACTTTATACAGAAATTTCTGCTTGTATGAATGAAATTGCTAAAAAAATCGCCGCGCCGCTAAAAATTTCAGCTGAAGTTGAAAAAAATCCTCGCGAATCGATAAATTTCCTAAAAAAATACGGCGACGCTCCACCGGAAGTTTTAAAAGCTATCGAACGCGCCAAAGAATATATTTTTGCCGGAGATATTTTTCAAGTCGTGCCTTCAAAACAATTTTTAGCTAAAATTTCTAAGCCGGCGTTCCTTTTTTATCGAAAACTGCGCCAAGTCAACCCGTCGCCCTATATGTTTTACATAAATTTTGGTTCAGTCAAACTTGTAGGTGCGTCGCCCGAAATGCTCGTAAAAATTTCCGGAAAAAAAGTTTTTACCTATCCAATCGCCGGAACTCGTCGCCGCGGCAAGGATTTTGACGAAGATTTTGCACTTGCCGCCGATTTAAAAGCCGATATTAAAGAAAATGCAGAACATTCTATGCTTGTTGACCTTGCTCGCAACGATTTGGGCAGAATTTCCGTTCCTGGCACAGTAAAAGTTGAAAAACTTCGCGAAGTTGAATATTTTAGCCACGTTATGCACATGGTTTCAAGTGTTACGGGCATTTTAGAGGAAAATTTTACGCCGATTGACGTTTTAAAGGCAACTTTTCCCGCCGGAACGGTTAGCGGTGCACCAAAACTCCGCGCAATGGAAATTATTAACGAATTGGAACCTGTTCGCCGAAAAACTTATGCCGGAACCGTCGGTTACATGGATTTTTGCGGAAATATGGATATGTGTATCACTTTGCGCACAATTCGGATTGAAAATGACGCAAATTTAGTGATTCAGACGGGCGCGGGCATTGTCGCCGACTCAATTCCGATCAATGAATACCGCGAATTTCTGCAAAAGGCAAAAGCACTCTTTGAAGTCGTCGAGGAGGTTGAAAATAATGATTCTCCTGCTTGATAACTACGATTCGTTCACTTTTAATGTATTTCAGCTACTTTCTGAACTGGGAGCGGCGGTAAAAGTCGTCAGAAACGATAAAATTTCTGTTGAAGAGATAAAAAATAACTTTTCTGCAGTAATAATTTCGCCGGGACCTGGTGTACCAAGTGATGCGGGCATTTCCGAAAAAATTATATCCGAACTTAAAGAAAATTTGCCGATTTTAGGAATTTGTTTAGGACATCAGGCGATTGGCGAAGTTTTTGGCGGAAAAATCGTTCGTGCAAAGGAAATTATCCACGGAAAAACTTCAAAATTGATTCACAACGGCAAAGGAATTTATAAAAATTTAAATCAAGGTATTGAGGTCGGGCGGTATCATTCTTTGGTAATTGAGCGCGAAACTTTGCCAGATTGCTTGGAAATTACTTCGGAATTGGCTGATGGCACGATTATGGGCGTTCGCCACAAAATTTTCGACGTGGAAGGGATTCAATTTCACCCAGAATCAATTTTGACGCCGGACGGTCGCCAAATGATGAAAAATTTCTTGAAAACTCACAAAATCTATTGCGCTAAACATTTATAAGCAGTAAAATTGCCTTCGGTAAAAAAATTTTAAGTGTCGGAGGCTTTTTTTATGAAAATTTTATTTGTATGCAGTGGAAACAGCGGTCGTTCGCCAATGGCGCAATTTATTATGCAGAAATTAGTAAAAGATGCCGGTTTGAGCGAAAAAATTTCCGTTTCGAGCGTGGCTAGCAAAAAAACTAACGGAGAAATGCTTCATCAGGGCATTGCAATGAAACTTCGCATGGAAAATATCCCTTTTGAACAGCATTTTGCTCGCACAATCA
>CAJONF010000249.1 GCA_905236665.1 uncultured Selenomonadaceae bacterium
CCGTGCCGCCCGCGCAGACGCCGTTCATGCGGACTTCGGGCGCGTTTCCGAGATAAATAATCTTCGCGTCCTCGCCGCCGAGCTCAACGACGGTATCGGTTTGCGGAATAAATTCTTCGACGGCGCGTTGACAGGCGATAACCTCCTGCACGAATGGCAACGAAATTTTTTTTGCAATGCCCATGCCCGCCGAACCCGCAAGCGCAATCTTGAAAGTTTTTTCGCCGATGATATTTTTCAACGACGTTAAAGAATTCGTAAGCGCGTTCCCTATCTCTGAGAAATGCCGCGCATAATTTTTGAAGATAAGCCGTTCATTGTCCATTACTACTAGTTTGATCGTCGTGGAGCCGATGTCAATTCCGACTTTCATAAAAAAATCACCTCTTCGCCTGTAATTTTATAATTCAAGCGTCAAGGTGTCAACGAAAAAAAGATTTAAAACTGTTCAATCAATCCAACTTGCCCGGATTTTTATGAAAAAAATTTATTGAAGGTTCTGCATTTCTAATTGAATCTTTTCTGCGGCTTCGCGCGGATTTTTTGCTGCCCGAATCGGTCGCCCGATAACCAAATGCGTTGCTCCGTTTTTAATCGCGGCAGCTGGTGTGGAAATTCTTTGCTGATCATTTATATCTGAACCGGCGGGGCGGATACCGGGTGTCACGATTAAAAATTTTTCTCCGCAAGCATCGCGAATCATCTTTGCTTCCTGTGGTGAGGCAACAACTCCGTCAAGCCCTGCCGCCTGTGCAAGTTTTGCGAACTCGACAACCTGTTCAGAAATTTTCAATGCGCCGCACCATTCCGCCTGATTTATGCTCGTCAGCACGGTTATTGCAATTAATTTTGGGCATTCGACGCCGCGACGTTCCGACTCTTCGTGCAAAGCCTTTGACGCCGTTTTCATCATCGTGAAACCGCCCGCCGCGTGCACATTCAAAATATTTGCTCCCAGCCCCATCAGCGAACATAAGCCGCCCGCCACAGTGTTTGGTATGTCGTGAAGTTTTAGGTCAAGGAAAATTTTTTTATTCTGCGTTTTCAGCCACTCAACGACGCCCGCGCCAACGCTGTAAAAAAGTTCCATGCCAACTTTGTAAAAATTCACGCTGTCACCAAGCTCGCCAACCAATTTTTTTACGTCGTCGAATGTGTGGAAATCCAGCGCGACGATTAATCTTTCATCTGCCATATTTGCACCTCCGCCAAAAATATTTCTTGAAAAATTCTGTGCAAAGCTTTAAAATCCTTTCTCAAGGGCAAATAACAAGAACTTCGTCAACATTAACTTAAGGAGCCGGATATGATTCACGAAATTAAAAATCCAATCATCAATCACAAGCTCACACAACTGCGCCGCAAAGAGACTTCTCCAAAAGATTTTCGTGGAATTGTTGAAGATATTGCCGCGCTTTTGGTCTACGAGGTCGGGAAAAATTTCAAAACGCAGATAATCGAAGTAGAAACGCCGATTAGAAATTGTCACGCGGAATTTTTGGACGAAAAAAATTTTATCGTCGTGCCGATTCTCCGTGCAGGTTTGGCAATGGCAAATGGCGTGCTGAAAATTTTGCCGAACGCCTCAATCGGAATTGTCGGTCTATATCGCAATGAAAAAACTTTTGAACCCGTCGAATATTTTTTCAAAATGCCGCCATGCATTAACAAAAAAGTTTTGCTAGTTGTCGATCCGATGCTTGCTACTGGCGGCAGTGCCTCAGCTGCACTTCAACTTCTCAAGAATAAAGGCGCGCAGAAAATTTTCTTTATGTGTATTGTCTCCGCGCCACAAGGGCTTGAAAAAATTTCGAGCGACCACCCCGACGTTGAAATTTATACGGCGGCGATTGACGAGGGCTTGAATGAAAATTGCTACATTGTGCCGGGTCTCGGAGATGTCGGCGATAGAATTTTCGATACGTTAGAAAAGGAGTGATAAAAAAATGTGGCGCGGACTTTATACGGCGGCAACCGGCATGATTAGCGAACAGCGGCGCACAGACGTTATCGCTAACAACATTGCCAACGCCGCGACGACCGGCTATAAAAAAGATGTTGCGGTTCACAAAGAATTTCACGAAATGTTGATTCGGCGCATTAACGATTTTGACAACGGCGGCTCGCTCGGTGTAGATATGGCACCTTTCAATTCGCTGTCAGAGTTGGGAACTTCTCGCGAAGATGTCACGCAGATTAAAGGTTTTAATGCCGATCCGTTCTATCGACCAAATATCGGGCGACTCGGTTTAGGCGATTACATTGACGAAATTGCCGTTGATTATGGACAAGGCTCGCTTGAATCGACGGGCAATACTTACGATTTGGCTATTGCCGGCGACGGATTTTTTGCCGTGCAGACACCTAACGGCGTGCGCTATACTCGCAACGGTGCATTTTTCAAAAACAGCGCGGGTTATCTGCAGGACATTCGCGGCTATAATCTGCTTGACACGACGGGCAATCCCATTCGCATTCCTGGCAATGTTCAAGACGCTAGAGTTATCATTTCCGGTGACGGCAGTGTTCACGTTCCTGGTGACCAAATACGTTTTAATCCCGTGACTAATCGTTGGGAAGCTTATGGCAACATGGAAAATCAACAGCAGCTCGCACAAATTCAGTTCGTGGAATTCGGCGACAGACTTGCAACACAAAAGCAGGGCGATAATCTTTTCTACATTGTCAACAACAACGAGGGCAACCCGCCTGCCGCGCAGGGCGTTAATCCCGACGTTCAGGCGCAATTAATGAATCCCGACGCTGTACCGCGCCCAGCCTCCGGCGAAATTCTTCAAGGTTCGCTGGAAAAATCAAATATTTCTATCGTCTATGAAATGGTAGAACTTATTCATAACCACAGACTTTACGAGGCTAATGCAAAAGCAGTTCAGACGCAGGACACCATGCTTGACAAGTCCGTTAATTCTGTCGGCAGTCTCAGCGGCTGATTTAGTTAGGAGTTAGAAGTTAGGAGTTAGAAGTTTTGCAGTATGATTGAGATTAAAGATTTAAAAAAATCGTTCGGGGATTTGCACGTACTAAAAGGCATTGACTTGCACATTGACGAACGCGAAGTTGTCGTTATAATCGGTCCTTCGGGTTCCGGCAAATCCACGCTCCTGCGCTGTATAAATTTTTTAGAGGAACCAACCGGCGGCACTATCACCGTTGACGGAATTCCGCTGGACAGCGAGGCAAATATTAACAAAGTGCGCGAAGAAGTCGGAATGGTTTTTCAGCGGTTCAATCTTTTTCCGCATATGACTGTTCTGGATAATATCACGCTCGCGCCGATGAAAGTTCGCAAAATCAACCGTGCAAAAGCTGAACAGACCGCGCAGGAATTGCTCGACCGCGTAGGTTTGGGCGATAAGGCGAACGCTTACCCCAACCAACTTTCCGGCGGACAACAACAGCGCGTTGCAATCGCCCGCGCCTTAGCCATGCAACCAAAAGTTATGCTCTTCGACGAGCCAACAAGTGCCCTTGATCCGGAAATGGTCGGCGAAGTTTTGGACGTTATGCAACGACTGGCCGAAAGCGGTATGACTATGATTATCGTAACGCACGAAATGGGTTTTGCCCGCGAAGTCGGCACGCGTTTACTGTTTGTTGACGGCGGTTATATTGTCGAACAGGGCAAACCTAAAGAAGTTTTCGAGAATCCAAAGGAAGAGCGCACGAAATTATTTTTATCAAAAATTTTATAAGTTACAGTGAGAGGACTCCCGACCGCCCATGGATGGGCGGTCGCCGGCGCAGAAAACGTGATGTTTTCTCAGCCGGTTGAAAGCCCTTTTCTTTGCTTACTTTCTTTTGGGCTTGCAAAAG
>CAJONF010000250.1 GCA_905236665.1 uncultured Selenomonadaceae bacterium
GGGATAAAAATATGAGAGCTACTTTCGCAGGACTAAACACGATGGTGCGCGGTATCATGGCGAATCAGCTGGCACTGGACACCACCGGTCACAATATCACAAATGCGGGCACAGAAGGTTATTCCCGCCAAACAGTAACACTTGCCACGACTTATAGCGAGGCGCGAGCGAGTTTATATGGTCAAGTTAGAGTCGGTACCGGCGTTGATGCATTGGCTGTAGAACGCGCCCGAAATGTTTACGCCGATATTCAGTATCGTAATGAAAATCCTTCGCTAAAATATTACGAGACTATGGCGGTAAACTATGACAGGCTGGAAACTATTTTTGATGACAGCAAAGGTTTGGGCGTAGAGGCGGCTATAGGAAAATTTTATCAATCGTGGGTTGATCTTTCTACCACAGCTTCAACCACCGCTTCACGAACCGCCGTTATTGAACAGGGCAGAAATTTAAGCGATATTCTTCAAACGGTGACAGCGGATTTGCAAGACCAGATTAACTCGGAATACAGCGACTTAAAATCCGAAATCCTGCAGGTTGATGATATGCTGGAAGAAATTGTTCTGTTCAACAAAGAGATAACCGCGCAGGAAGTCACCGGAGCCACGGCAAATGATCTGCGCGATCGCCGCGATTTACTTGTTGACCAGCTGTCAAATTACATGAACATTAACGTAACCGAAAACGAATTCGGAGCCTACATAATAAATTCCGGCGGCGTTACTCTTGTCAATGGTCCTTCAAGGGCACATCTTGTCATGAGCGACGGCGTCTCTTCGAGTTTTTATGGCGTGGATTATGGCATAACCGATTACACTATGAAAATTAAGGAAAGTAACGTTGTCTTCTTGCCGCAAAACGGTATCTTAAAGGCGCGTATGGATTCAATCGCCGAAGATAAAGCCTATATCGACAAAATGGCGGACATTGCCTCTTTCCTGCTCAGTGCTTTTAACGAACAGCATAAACAGGGCTGGGATTTCGACGGTCATTATAAATTTGTGGACAGCAACGGCGATGACGTTGACGCGACGAATGTTTCTTCTACAATGGTTGAATTCTTAGATCCGGACGGAAATTACGTTGTTGCCTCAAATGTAAAATTATCTGATGGCGATTATTATGATAGCACCGCCACGCTAACTGAAAATTCCGGTATTTATTACGACACCAACGGCGACGAAGTGGACGCCGACAACGTTATAGATATTGACGGCACATATTATCTTAAAGTTACTCAAGTCCCCGACGACACGAAATATTTAGGTACTGACGGCACGACGATTATAAGCAAAGTCCCCGATACGATTAATTTCTTCGGCAAAAGCTCTTTAACTTACGAATACCGCTACGACGAAATTAACAAAGATAATTATCTTTATTCATACGACCCGAACGATACCGACGATCCGACTAATTCCAACAATAAAACTAATGGCGAAATGTTGAGCGGCGTACAAATCATCGCTGAACTTAAAGTCAACGGGCTATTCAATGGTAACCGCGGCGATCGTTATGTTGCGGCGGCGACAAGTTATGACGTTTTGGAAACGCAAAATGCCGATATGTCAATCACCCGCGACTATGCCGACAAAGCTTGGGGCAATCGCACCGGTGACGGTACCAACGCTGTTTATTTGAGCGAACTATTTAACATTTCTCAAGAGACGATTTTAAAGGACGGCAAAGCAAACGCGCTCATTTCTAAAAATTATATCCTGCGCGACATGGACGGCAACGCCATACTTGACGACAACGGCTTAACCAAAAACACCACGGCTATTTCAAATCTCAGCATAAATTCTTTCTATCAAAAAGCTATGTCTACTTTGGGTATTGACGCCTATTCTACCGACGTTAATTTTGACGCGTCCCAAGCTGTGATAACGCAGGTAATTAATTGGCGCGATTCTACCGCCGGTGTGGACTGGAACGAAGAACTTACCAATATGATTAAATTCCAAAAGGGCTTTTCTTCGTGTTCGCGTTGCCTTAATGCCATGGACGAATGTTTAGACCGGCTCGTCAATTCTACCGGCGTCGTTGGCAGATAATTAGCTTAAAAAGGAGGAATTTTTATGGGCGCAAGAATAGGCAGTATGCACTTCATGTATAATTATCAAAATTCGCTGAACTATACCTATCAACAGCAGACAAAGCTTTTTGAACAGTCGGACGGCTCGTCTTTGCACCGCGCCAGCGATAACCCGATGAATTATGCAAAGCTCCTGCGCTATAACGTTAGCGAAACTGAAAATACGCAATACCGCGAAAATCTCAAAACGGCGTCTTCATGGATGAAAAATTCCGATGACGTAATGATTCATATGACGGAAATGATGCAGACGTTGAAGGAAAAATCCGTGCACGCGGCGAATTCAGACAACACCGAAGACGATTACGCCGCGATTTATAAAGAAATGTTCGCGCATATGCAGGAACTTGTTGCCACGGCGAATAGCCAAATCGGCGACAGATATTTATTTTCCGGTCAAAAGGATATGACTAAACCCTTTGAAATGTCGTTGCAGATGTATGAACGCGGACAAGCTAAAACTCTCGACAGATCGCAAGCGGCATTTTTCAAAGGTAGTGACGCCGACTATAACACCGAACTTTTCCAAATGCTCACTGTGGAAACGCGGGATTCCGCCGGCAATGTCACCGGCACATATTATCTTGATACGGGCGGCGGCAAATTCGGCGACAACACCGGTAAAGGCAACCTCTATACCAAAGATTTTATAGACAACGGCTACAAAGAACTAATCGCCTTCGGTTGCACAACCATAAAAGAAGCTGAAGCCTCCACGAATTCTAAAGTTCAAGAATTGCTTGCGGCGGGCAAAGTGGACACGGTTAGCGATTTTACCGTTTCCGATTATTTCACCAACCAGGGACTTTTAAAAGATGATTCTGTTAATTCGGTAACTTTGAACGGCACGGAATATTTCTTCTCGACGGCTAAACAAAACATTGTCACTTACAACGGCGACGAAAATTTAATTTCAATGGTTAAGCTGAACGGTGCGACCGACCCCGGCTCCGATACCGTCAACTCGACCGGTTCGGGTATGTTCGGCAGAGATCTTTTCGACAACGCCTCCTCCGGCAACACAGCATCTGGCACCGCTATGTTAAACGAGCTTTTCTGCGTTTGTGAAAAAGTTAGTTCATGCGATATTCACTGGATGTCCTCCGACGGTGTAACGATAACTGATGTTGCTCATTCCACCTTGCTTGTCGAAGAAACCAGAATCGGCGCACGTCAGCAACTTTATACCAACGTGGAAGCCATGCTCGACAATCAAGCCGACAATATCACCGAAGATATAACAAATGTCAGCGGCGCGGATATTGCTCAGCTCGCTACAAAACTTATGCAACAGACCGCGCTTTACAATTTGGCACTGTCTATGGGCGGGCGAATTCTGCCGCAGTCCCTTGCAGATTATCTCTAAAAATAATTTTAATTACTAATTACGCATTGCTTTTTCAGGCGTCAACGGAATTTTTTGCGTTGCCGTCTATTGCTGTTTTCGGGATTTTATTTTCTCGGCAAAAATTTCGATAACAAGCAGGAAATTTTATCGAAAGGGGGGAATAAGCCATGACGGTGAGGTTAAATACTCGACACGAATTGCCGCGAATAGCCATACGGCAGACACAAGGACACCTTGACGAATCGGGAATAATTCAGCCGCAAGTGCAAGGAAGAGGTAATCGGCAGGCACGTTCCAATAAAACTGTTACGCAACCTGGTTTGAGTTTGGACAGCTACCCAAGCCGAAAAGCTTACGGATTTAAAAATATGCGGGATTATACTGCCGAGCGTGGTCAACGTGGAATTTCGGATGTGCAGGCGGCAACAAGTCGGCACGCGCAAAAAAATTGGACAAAAGCCACAACCGCTGCTCAACGCGGCGATGATGTTGTTCAAGAAATTAAAGCCGAAATGTTTTCCAAATACGAGGCGCGTCCTGTTTTTACTACACGCGGTGTACCCGATGTGCAAATGCAGGGATACCCAAACGAAGTTATCGGTCAACCCGAACAAAGTAATATTGATGTCGATATTCAAGCCACGCCAAGTGCAAGGATTCATTACACGCCAGGCAGTGTGGAAACGTATCTTCAAAATGAAGGCTTTATCCGCCACTGGGTATCCACGGATCATTATGATATCTACGCCTAGCCGAGAAGATTTTTTCATGCTGTCTGGGAAAGTTCAAAGGAGGAAAGCTGTATGCGCAAGGTTAATACCAGCAGATTTGGTGAGATTGAGGTTGACGAAAAAAAAGTTGTTCATTTCAAGGACGGAATCCCCGCGTTCGAGGACGAGCATGAATTTGTTATTCTGCCCTACGAAGAAGAAAGCCCTTATTACTTCATGCAGTCGCTCAAATCGCCGGATTTGGCTTTCTTGCTGACGATTCCTTTCCTGTTTTTCCAAGACTATGCCTTTGAGGTTGATGACACGACGATTGCTGAACTGGGCATTAAAGATCCGGAAAATGTTTTCTATTATTCCATGGTCACAATCCCGAACGGTTCTATTCGCTACATGACGGCTAATCTCGTTGCGCCTATTATCCTCAATTCCGATAATATGCAGGCAAAACAGGTCGTCTTGGAAAAGAGCAATTATAGCACCAAACACCGCCTCTTCCCCGAATCTACAAAAAAGGAGGGGTGATTAAATGCTTGTCTTGACGAGAAAACCTCGTCAGCAGATAATGATTGGCGACAACATTATTATAAACGTCGTTGAAGTGCAGGGCGAAAACGTGCGTATTGCGATTGATGCGCCGCGGGATATAAAAATTTATCGGGGCGAAATCTATCGTGCTATACAAGAGGAAAACCAAAAGGCGGCTCAAAAGTTGGACGTCGATTTACACGGCGCATTGCCGCTGAACAGCAATTAGGAACTAGGAACTAGGAACTAATTGCATTAACAAAGGAGTGTTTAATCATGGTAGGGAAACTTAATGATATGGTCACGGCAGCGGTTGTTGTGGACTCGACCCCCAAGGCTAAACCTGTTGGCGAGCAGGACTTCGCGCAGATTAAGCCTATAACTGCAATTCCGCAGGACGCTCAGGCAGCCAAAGATGCCAAAGAGCAGCAGGAAAAAGAAGAAGGTCATCTGGTACCCGGCACAATGTCCGAAGAGTCTGTCAACGAAATGACGGAAACTTTTAATAAGCTCATGGACAAAATCAACGTCAACCTTGAATTCAGCTATAACAAAGAAGTTGATATGCTGAATGTCAAGATGATTGACAAGGAAACCAAGGAAGTTATCAAAGAATTTCCGCCCGAAGAGATGATCGAAAACATGATTAAAGCTAAGGATTGGCTGGGCGCGTTCATCGACAAGGCGATTTGAATCGACGCCCTTCTAAGGAGGGATTACCATGGGTGTCAATGGAATTTATGGCTTGTCGGGTTCGGGCATGGATATCGAGTCGATGGTTAAAGTCGGCATGATGAGCAAGCAGAACGAATACGACAAGATGGCACAAAA
>CAJONF010000251.1 GCA_905236665.1 uncultured Selenomonadaceae bacterium
AATTTCTGCGTCGGGGTGAGCCGCCTCTTGCACGGTTGTAGAGGCTTCGTTGACTTGGAGCATAGACAGCGAATCCGTCGCTCCCATGAAGTTCAGCAAAATTCCGCGTGCACTGTCCACGCCGGTTTCCAGTAGCGGTGAGGCAATAGCTTTCTTGACTGCTTCAACCGCCGCATTATCGCCGCTCGCCTCGCCAACGCCCATAAGCGCGGAGCCGGCATTGTTCATAATCGATTGCACGTCCGCGAAGTCCAGATTAATTACGCCGGGCACCGCGATTAAATCGGAAATACCTTTGACGCCTTGACGCAAAATATCATCAGCAATGACAAAAGCTTTAGTCATCGGCGTTTTTTTATCGACAACCTGCAAAAGTCTATCGTTTGGAATTGTGATAATCGCGTCAACATTTTTTCTAAGTTTTTCAATGCCCATGTCGGCATTTTTTTTGCGCTTGGGACCTTCAAAGGCAAAAGGACGAGTTACAACAGCGACAGTCAACGCGTTTACTTCGCGTGCACATTCCGCCACGATAGGAGCCGCGCCCGTACCTGTACCACCGCCCATGCCAGCCGTTATAAAAACCATATCTGAGCCGCGCAGAGCCTCTAAAATGTCATTGCGACTTTCTTGCGCGGCGCGTTCGCCGATATCGGGACGTGCACCGGCACCTAGTCCGCGTGTTAATTTTTCGCCAATCTGCATACGTTTTGGAGATTTACTCATCAACAGAGCCTGCGAATCCGTGTTAACCGCGATAAATTCCACGCCCTCTAAACCCGATTCAATCATTCTGTTTACTGCATTTGAGCCGCCGCCGCCTATGCCGATTACTTTTATTTTCGCGAATTGATCTAACGTATTTTCGTCGACTTCAAACATCTGCTTTCCCCCCGTGAAAAAATTTTCTACGTAAGTGCAACAAGTCTAGCATACCTTAATGAAAAAAATTTGTAACGCTTTGCATTTTTTTTCTTCAAATTTTTTTCTTGTGACAGATTTATTGACGGGTAAAAATCGCTGTGATAATATGTGCACGGTTTATAGTAAAATTTTTTTGGAGGCGATTCTTGATGAGTAAAATCGCAGTCGTGTTTTGGAGCGGCACTGGTAACACCGAGGAAATGGCAAACGCTGTAGCTGAAGGCGCAAAGGCGGCAGGTGCAGATGTCGAAGTGTTCCAGGTAGACGATTTCAATGCAACCGACATGGCTGATTATAACGGTTTCCTGTTCGGTTGCCCGGCTATGGGCGATGAAGTTTTGGAAGAAGATTCTTTCGAGCCTTTCTTCACTGAAGCGGAAACTAAACTCAACGGCGTGGCTGTCGGTTTGTTCGGTAGCTATGGTTGGGGCGGCGGCATTTGGATGGAAAATTGGAGCGAGCGCACAAAAGAAGCGGGCGCAAAATTTGTCGGCTCCGTTATCGCTGAAAATTCCCCCGACGATACCGCCCTTGAAGAGTGCCGCAAACTCGGCGAGGATTTGGCTAAAGCTGTCTAAAATTTTTTGGCGAACGAAATAAAAAAAATCCCTCGCGGCGTGGCGGGGGAAATTTTTTTAATCCGTAATGCGGAATTAAACTCCTGATTGATGAAAATATTCGCGGTCAAGCATACCGAGTACGATTAAATTTTCATAGACGCCGTTGGTTAAAATTATTTCGCGCAGGACGCCTTCACGAATAAAGCCTGAACTTTCATACAGATGAAGCGCGATTGAATTATATTCTTTGCAATCAATCCACACGCGATGAAACTTTTTAATTTCAAACGTCCACTTCATCAAAAGTTGCAGAGCCTCGCGCCCATAGCCCAAACCTTTTCGCCCGATGATGACATGAGTATATTCCGCGCAGGGCGAATCCATTTCCCGCAACATAAAATATCCGGCGGCAATTCCCGTGTCAATCTCTTCTATAATCACGTCCAACTTTTCCGCGCCGTCCGAATTTATAATTTCGCGGTGATACTCTTCGCTGAACGGCACGATAAATTTCAAATTTTCCGGCGCGTATTGCAACGTCATGATGTAGCCAATATCGGTCGGATTTGCTTGCCTAAGGCGCAATCTTTTTCCTTCAATTAAAATTTCGTTCATGTTATCAACTCCTTTAAGGGCGGCTATAGTATATCAGCAAGAAAAATTTTTCAAGCCAAGCTTTTATTTACGTATGGTTTTTAAGTTGTTCTGCGTTCTTATCATAAATTTCTTTTAATCTACTTTTTCTTTGTTGCGCCAAAGAAAAAGTAGCAAAAAGAAACGCGCTTTGTTCCGGCTGAGAAAACGTCACGTTTTCTGCGCCGGCGACCGCCCATCCCTGGGCGGTCGGGATTTCGCCTTTTTTCATTTCGCATTCCGCATTAATTTTAGGGGGAGGAATTTTGTTTGGATTATCTTCAAAATATTGATTGGTGGGCGTTGGGGCAAAAGCTGATTGTTCCGGCGTGCATATTGGTTATCGCATTGTGTATTGGCATTGCGCTGAACAAATTTTTAGAAACCAAGCTTGCCAGGCGTGTGGAATCAAGCGATTCGGAAATCATGGAAATTTTTTTCCGCGCAATGAAGGGCGTACCAATTTCCTTGTGCATGGTAACAGGTCTTTATTGGGTCGTCACTACTTCAAATTTGCCGCCGGGGCTTGAGAGAATTTTTTCTTATGTGCTGTTTACGGTTATCATCTTTTCAATAACGCGTGTTTGTGAACGGACGCTATCAGGATTTATTCGATTGAAATTTTCCGGCTCCAGCGACATAACTCAATCCACGTTGCTTGATACGATTTTCCGCGTAGCGATTTACGCATCGGGTGCACTGATTATTCTAGATTACTTCAATATTTCAATCGCGCCGATTATGGCGGCAATGGGTGTTGGTGGTATGGCGGTAGCTTTTGGTGTTCGTGAGACGTTGGAAAATATTTTCTCCGGTCTGCAGATAATCGTTTCAAAACAATTTCGCGTGAACGATTATATTAAACTTTCCACCGGCGACGAAGGACGCGTCACTGATATTAACTGGCGATACATCACGATAACGCCGCCTTCTGATAGCAATGTTGTCGTCATTCCGAACAAGGTTATCGCCGGCTCCGTCATAACGAATCATTCACAGCCGCGTGACGATATTGTTCTTGTCGTGCCAATCGGCGTTTCCTATGACAGCGATCTTGAACAAGTCGAGCGCGTGACGATTGAAGTTGCCCGCAAATTACAGACAGAAATTGACGGCTATGAACCGGAATTTGACGAGAGCGGCATTGACAGAAGTTCGCTTGCACCTGTCGTCCGTTACCAAGCGTTTAACGATTCGTCGATTGACTTTAACGCCGTCATGCACGTAAAATCTTTTACCAATCAATATCTTTTAAAGCATGAATTTATCAAGGCAATCACGAAACGTTATCGCGAAGAGGGCATTAATATTCCGTTCCCGATTCGCACATTGGATTTGCCTGACGATAAAAAAATTGAGTTAAGGAAGTGATTTATATGATTGTTGACGGCGTGAAAGTAAATTTTGTCGGCATTGACGATGCTACACGCGAAGAGGCAGCTAATTACGTCGCCTATGTTCGCGGGCGCGTGAATATGCCGGTTAAAACCATTTCCGTTAAGCTGTGTGATGACGGTTTTGTTGATGTCGGTTACACGGCTCGCGGCGAAAAGTTCGAGCGTATCAGACGTATAACCGGCTATCTTGTCGGCACCACAGATCGTTGGAACGACGCTAAAAAATCTGAAGAGCATGACCGCGTTAAACACAATCTTTATTAAAAACAAAAACGTGCTAAAAAAATTTGAGCCGCTCAAAAATTGAACGGCTCTTTTTTGTTGCGCATAATTTTTAAATTTTAACGTCGATAATTCCCGCGGCATATGGTGCAACTTCATAATGATTAAAAATAAAATGTATGTTGAGATTTTCGTCCCAGTAAAAATTTTCAGGCAGTTTTTTCAGCGGCAGGGCGTTTTCAAAAAGAAAAATTCCTTCGCTCCGACAATAATCAACAAGACTTTTTTCAATGCGCGATTTAAATTCATCGGGGCTTACACCTTCGCCGACTTCCGTCAAATAATCCATGCCCATAAGCTCGCCGGACGCCGTATTAAAATTCAATGCGCTTTTACCGCTCCAAGGGTGCGCCATGTGCTCAACGTAATAACTTTTGTTCAGAATAATGCTTAGAATTACGGTGCCGCCCGCCTCGTTGCAAGCAACGTCGTAGCTCATGCGAATATCTTTAGCTCTGCTACGATTGTGCATTGCATCATTGTGCGCCATAGTTACAAAGCGATCGACTTCCAAAAGAATTTCTTTGTTGATTTTTTTATCAATTTCCGCGTCGCCTGTGTGCACTACAGGATAAACTACTTTTTCTTGACCGTGGTAACAATCGTCTTGAATCGTCGCCGCGCCGCAAAAATTTTGAACGCTCACAATCAGCGCGAACAACGCCGCAAAAAAAATCTTCTGCATAAAAATTCCTCCTAAAAAAATTGCGGGACTCGCCCGCGCCGTAAAAATTTATTTTTAATGTTCTTCTTCAAACAGCTGGCAATAATAGCCGTTCTTACCATTGTTCTTCACGTGATAAACTGCCTTATCTGCCGCCGCGAACAAGCTATCATAATCGCGCCCGTTCTGCGGAGCAATGGCAATACCAATACTAGCCGTGACGAACCGCGCCTTCCCTTCGACAGTGAGATTAAAGGCAATTTGCTTAATCTGTTCTGCCTTGCGTATGACAACTTCCATATTTGGCAAGCTGTCCACTATAACAACGAATTCATCGCCGCCGAAACGCCCTATGCAATCGTTCGGGCGGAAAATTTTCTTAAGCCCCTTTGAAAATTCAACAAGAACTTTATCGCCGAACTGGTGCCCCAACAAGTCGTTGACTTCCTTAAAATGATCAAGGTCGATTATATAAAACGCCATGAAAATATTTGAGGTCTCGTTCTCGTTGAAGGTCTTCAGTTTCATTTTGCAAAGGTTTTCCATAGTTTTCTTGTTGAAAAGTTCAGTGAGTTTATCCAATTCGGATTCAAGCTGATAGGCGTCGCGTTCAGAGCGAATTTTATTGAAAGCCTTAGCCATTTGTCCCAGCTCATCATCGGTAGAGACTTCGATATTTTCAATCTTGCCGCTCACAATTTCATCAACGACATTTGTCATTTCGATAATCGGTTTCGTCACGCGCATTGTTAGCAGGTAAGCAACCAGCATAGCGATAAACAAAACGAGCACACCGAAGACAACAGCCTTAACCGCCCTGTCGTAAACTTGGTCTAAAATATAATGATAAGGACGAATTGTGACAATCATCCAGCCTGTGTCCAAATTCCGCGAATACGTTGCCAAGGAGTCTTCCTCGTTCACTTCCAGCCGAATGACGCCCGAACTGTTATAAACCCTATCCAGAATAAATTTATAGCTGTTGTCAACGGCATATTCAGAACCGACGCCAGAAACTTTATCAGAATTGGCGATAACTCGCCCCGTGCGATCTATTACCACGACGGAAATTTCATTGTCGTCCAGTTCCTTGACGAATTCTTGCAGGGAAGTTAGATTAAAATTTCTTTGCACCATGCCTATAGGTTTACCGGTTTCGTCCAGCACGGGAGCTTCTACGATAATCGCCATTTTGCCGGTTGCCATGCTTGAGATAATATCGGAGACGTAAACTCTGCCTTTCATTGCCTCTTGAAAGTGTTGTCGCTTTTTTAAGTTCACGAGCGTGGCGTTATCCGTCCGAATAATTTGCTGACCGTCGGCACCTGTTAAGGCGGTGATATTGCCGTCGTCGAAAATTTCGTCTGTGTCGTACAAAATTTTAGTGACATATTCGCGTTTTTCTAGAGTAGGATTTTTAAGGAAGTCAATTAAATTAGGACTCAAGGCAATAGACTTGAGCACGGCTTGATTTTTTTCTATTAATTCTGTTACGTGTTGAGATACCAGCGCATTTCGGAGCATGGTATTTTGTTTGACAGATTCTTCCAGTTCGGCGATTGTGTTAATTGCGCCGGCAATAACCAGGATGATGAACGGAAGCCCGCCCATTATGATGAATAAGAAAAATAATTTCGCTCGAATACCTTTGCTAATTTCCATTTCTTAAATCCAAAATCATTACAAATTATTATTTGCCTCCGCCCAAAGACCGAATCAAAGTAAGCATCGCGGGAAAAAGTAGAACTACGAAAATTGACGGGAAAATAAATAAGACCATAGGGAAAATTATTTTGACGGGAGCTTTCAGAGCCTCGGCTTTGACCCATTGGCGGTGACGTTCGCGCATATTATCCGCTTGCATTTTTAGTGTCTGCGTCATGGAAGTTCCTAACTTTTCTGCCTGTATTACAGACGTTGTGAACAGGTAAACTTCTTCCAAGTCGCAGCGTTTTGCCAAATTCGTCAAAGCATATTGGTGCGTCATGCCTAATGCAACGTCGCTTTGCATACGTGAAAATTCATCAATGAGCGGACCCTTCATACGCCTAATCATTTTACCAACCGCGCCGTCAAAAGACAAGCCCGCTTGAACACTTACACACAGCAAATCTAAAAATTCCGGCAACTGTTTACGAATACTTTTTTGCCGCTCGCGGATTTTTGAATTCAGCACGGCAAATGGAACCGCCGCGCCCATAAAAATTCCCAGCAAGATCATAAAAAGCCTTTGCATGGGGTGCATACCCGAATTATAAACCGACATAATCGCCAGCAACGTGCAACCGATAATCGATAAAAACCAAATTGTTATCAGCCGTTGAACGCTCCAAATGCCCGTTTTACCTGCGCGGAAAATTTTATCTTCCAGTTGCATTTTAATTTCGTTCGGTGCGAGCCGTTGAAGTCTTTCGTTCATCGAAATGATAAGCGGGTGGATTACTCGGTCGTAAAAAGTTTCACCCATGCGCCGCGTTCTTGGTCTTGGTTGTGAAATAGCGGCATTCGGCTGCATTTCGACAACAACCGGCGTTGAATTCTTTTTCTTTTTAGGTTTTTTGGCGCGTTCAGCTTCCGCCTGGTCAATCATCTCGTCCAAACGTTTTCTTAGTTGTGCTTCGGGATTTTGTTTGTAATACATCATTCCGAATGTAAAGGTGAGGGCAAAAAAAATTGCGGTAAAGAACGCTACAAAAAATGTTGCCATTACGGGTCAGCCCCTTCCGGACATGAAGAACGACGGCGGTAAATCTATTCCGTTCATTTGGAACTTGTCCATAAAATTTGGCATTAATCCCATACTCTCGAAATGCCCAATAGATTTTCCGCGCTCGTCAATTCTATCTTGCACGTAGCGGAACAAATCCTGCAAAATAATTGTGTCGCCTTCCATGCCCTGAACTTCCGTAATGTAAGTGATTTTCCTTGAGCCGTCACGGATTCGGGATTGTTGCAGAATTAAATCAATCGCAGAAGAAACTTGCGTGCGAACGGCGCGAACCGGCAATTCCATACCCGCCATTAAAACCATTGTCTCAAGGCGGCTGAGAACGTCGCGGGGTGTATTGGCGTGAGCAGTAGTCAAGGAGCCGTCGTGACCGGTATTCATCGCCTGCAACATATCCAAAGCCTCGCCGGAACGAACTTCCCCGACAATAATTCTGTCCGGTCTCATACGCAAAGCATTTCTAACAAGGTCGCGGATTGTTATCGCGCCGTGCCCTTCCAAGTTCGCCGGTCGTGATTCAAGCGTGACAACGTGCGTTTGCTGAAGTCGAAGTTCCGCCGCGTCCTCAATCGTGACAATCCGATCCGTGTGCGGTATGAATGACGATAAAACATTTAGCGTTGTAGTCTTGCCGGAGCCGGTACCGCCGCTTACCAGAATATTCAGCCGCGCTTTAACGCAAGCGTCAAGGAACATTCCCATATCCTCGCTTAGCGTGCCGAAACTTACCAAATCTTGAATCGACAAAGCTTTTTTAGAAAATTTTCTTATCGTGACGGCGGGACCAACCAAACTTAGCGGCGGGATTATGATATTGACGCGGGAGCCGTCAGCAAGTCGTGCGTCAACCAGCGGCGAAGATTCATCAACACGACGTCCGAGCGGCGTCAAAATTCGCTCAATGATATTCATCAAGTGCGCGTTGTCATAAAAATGCACGTCGGTTAATGTCAGCTTGCCTTTTTTCTCAATAAAAATCTGATTCGGTCCGTTGACCATAATTTCTGTTATGCTGTCGTCTTGAAGGAGCGGTTCCAGCGGTCCCAAGCCGAGTAGTTCATTGCTGATGTCGTCGATAAGCTGAAGACGTTCGCCGCGTGAAAGAGTGTAAGTTCCTTCTGCCATTTCGCGATTGCTATAAACCGAAATGATATTTTTTATCTGATCGCGTGCCTCTTCACCACGAACTAAAACTTGCTGTTCTTCGGGCGTCATTTCATCGACAATGCGGCGGTGCACATTGAGTTTCAATTCCTGCATTACGTCGTTTTTGGACGCTAAAGCACGCCTTCCCACAAATGCCGACGCCTCAACTGCCGCCTCGCGTTCCTGCTGTATCTGTTTTTCAGTATAAATCGGTTTGACTTCGGGCGCACGTTTGACTTCGGGTTTTTGCAAGCGCGGACGTTCGGGCTGCGGATTTTCTTTTTCCTGTTTCTTGCCGCCTAATCGTTCAAGCAACGATAATGACCTTGCCATAAAATTTAACCTCCTGCGTCCTATGTCGTTGTGGAGTCTTCTATTCTCATACGATAATTTAATCCTTTGATTGTCGCGGGCGGGAAATCCAATTTATCCAAAATAAGCGGCAAACTTCCCACTCGAACAAAAGTTACAGTGACTACAATATCTTCGCCGTCTTCAATAATCTCTGGATTCGGCTCATATAGCGTCACCGATACTTCTTGCTCCCAAATTTCTTTTAACCAGGCTTTCTCTTCGGCAAGGGTTTCTTTATCTAATGCAACTACGCGGGCGGCTTTCCTAACGGCGTTGCTGTAGTGCATATATTCCATAAACATTATCCCACTGTAAATCATACCGAAGATCAGCAAAAAAATCATCGGTGCCATGAGCGCGAATTCCACTGCCGA
>CAJONF010000252.1 GCA_905236665.1 uncultured Selenomonadaceae bacterium
AAAACGCTTGGAGTTTATTACAATTCTGGCGAAGATGAACCGCAAGTCGAATTGCATTTGAATTTTATCGCGAATCGCGGCAGAGAACCGGTAGTTTCTAAGGTCTGTTTGACGATTAACGATCCAAATAGCAAAATTGTTCGGAAATGTTTTGCCAAAGTCGGTCGAGTGACGAAATTTATTGCCGCGCCCGAAGATGAGCAATTTTTTTTAAGAAAACACCCTGAAATTCCCAGTGATATTGACTTGACAAAGTTTAAAACTTCCCTTAGATTTTAATTTGATGGGAGGTGATAAAAATGCGCGAACGATTGGAAAAAAGACGGCGCGAACTCGAACGAAAAATGAGAAATCGGAAATTATTTTGGTCATTTATAATTTGTTCACTAATAATTGTCGGCTCGTTCGCTCACATGGGCTTTAATTCGGATTTTACGCGAATAAAAGAAGATTTAGCAGAAAAAGTTCCTGAGAAAGTTTTGCCGACATTTAGACGCCCAACGACGATAGTTTTAATGGGTATTGACGAAAGAAAAGACGATATCGGGCGTTCAGATACGCTAATGGTGCTAAATTTATCAAAAAATACGGCGTCTTTGCTCACAATTCCGCGAGATACTAGGGTTTATATCGAAAAATACGGCTATCAAAAGATAAATGCGGCGTATTCGCTCGGCGGCGCGAAATTAACGCGTGAAACTGTAGAAGATTTCCTAGGAATTGAGGTTGATAACTACATTACGATAAATAAATCGCGTTTTGCTGAAGTAATTGATGCTATGGGCGGCGTAGATATTTACGTCGAACGAGATATGCATTACGAAGATCCTTGGGACGACGACGGCGGGCTTTATATCGATTTAAAGCAAGGAAATCAGCATTTGGACGGTCAAACGGCGATAGAATTCGTGCGTTTTCGCGATGCAGAGGGTGATATCGGACGTGTTCGCCGCCAACAGGCTTTTATGCGTGCTTGTGCGGATAAATTAAGCGAACCTTCAATGTTAATTAAAATTCCTGAGCTTTTAAGCGTTGCGGTTGACGCGATTGACACGGATTTAAGCTCGCGGGAGATGTTAGAGGCGGCCGGCTCGTTAAAAAGCGCGGAATCTGCCGGAAATATCAAAACTGGCGTTGTTCCTGGCTGGTTGCAATACATTGACGACGTTAGTTATCTAATTCCAAACGCCGATCGACTTGGAAAGGTTATGAAAAAAAATTTGGGCTTTAAAATTGATAAAAAACACTTTGAACGGCTTGCAAATGAGTATTCGCCCGGCTCAGACTATGAATATTACGATGTGAATCCGAATCTGGAAAAAGATACGCGTCTCATGGACTATATCGACCACCGCAAACTAGATTTATCGAAAAATGAACTATAAAAAAGTTTCGACGCAGAAAAAATTTTGTGATATACTCCTTTCAACGACATTTGAGGGGAGTAATTTTTTTTTGAACAAGAATAATCAGCCAAAACAGCGACGTTCGTTTAGAATCGTCTTTAAAATTTTAAAATTTATTATCGCGATGATTTTTACGTTTTGCATTTCGTTTTTTGCAACTTTAATAATGAAAAGTGATCACCCAGCAGACGTTTTCAATTCAATCGGCGAAGAATTTTTTTCGGAAGAGGAGCAAATTAAATCAAGCGGTGTGCCGGAGATAAAAACTCTCTTCGATGAGCAAAATAATCAGCCTTTCGACCCGTCAAAATACGAAACTGACGTTAAAGCCGAAAAAAAAACTCTAAACGATAATTTTTCACCGATTAGAGAGGAAGAAGAGCTTGGATTTTTCGCTACAATCAACAGAATGACTTCAATTAAGCCCGCCGTCGATGAAAAGACAAAAAATATCCCGCATTACGTTACGATTAATAAAATTCCGCGTATTTTGTGCCAAGCGATAATTTCTGTGGAAGATACGCGTTTTTATGACCACAAAGGCTTTGATTTGTTCGGAATTGCGCGTGCTGTGCTGGTAAATGTTGAAGCTGGCGAGATTCAAGAGGGCGCGTCGACGATTACGCAGCAAACCGTTAAAAATCTTTTCCTTACCAGCGACCAAACGTTCACGCGCAAATTTGAAGAATTAGTTTTATCTATGAATATGGAAAAAGACTTCAGCAAAGATAAAATTCTAGAAATTTATTTGAACTTTATCTACTTTGGCTCGAATTTTTATGGAATTTACGATGCCGCGCAGGGATATTTCGGAAAAAATCCCGACGAATTGACTGTTGCGGAATGTGCAATGCTTGCGGGACTTCCAAATGCGCCGAGTCTCGATTCACCATACGTAGATTTTCACCGTGCGAAGAAAAGACAGCTGATTGTTATCGACGCAATGGAAAAATTTGGAGTTTTGAGCAAACGCGAGGCAGAAAGTGCGCGAATTGAAGAAATTATTCTTGCTCACTGAAAAATTTTATAAAAAAGGAGTTGGTTCGATGAATAATTTTAAATTTTTAGCGGAGCGTGCTGAATATCGTTCTTTCTCGAAAGATTGCATTGACGCGGAAAAAGCTTATCAAAATTCTTATGATTCGTGCGTAAAACTCGTGCGGACGGCTCTGGACGCGGCGATAAAATGGGTTTACGTTAAAAAAAATAAAATTCCGCCGGAAAATTTGTTTGATTTGATTGCAAACGCAGGTTTAGAAAAAAATTTGGCAGATAAATTGCATTTTTGTCGCAAGGCGGGCAATGCGGCAATTCATAACGAAAAAGAATTTTCAGCAGACGAGGCGGAGCAATGTTTAAAAAATCTTTTCGACTTTGTGCAGTGGATTGACGCAAAATATGGAAAAAATTTCGTTCCGCGCAGTTTTAATGGCGAAAAAAATATTTTGCAGACGGAAATTTGCGGAATAAAATTAAATACGCCGATTTTTGCCGCGAGTGGCACATTTGGTTTTGGCGAGGAATTTGAAAACTTCGTTGACCTAAAAAAATTGGGCGGCGTCATGGTAAAATGCATAACTTTAAAGCCGCGGCGCGGAAATGACGGAATTAGAATCACAGAAACGCCCGCCGGAATGTTAAACGCGATTGGTTTAGAAAATCCCGGCGTAGAAAAATTTTTGTCGGAGATTTTGCCGCGGATTAAAGAAAAAATGAATATTATCGTAAATATTAGCGGCTCAAGCGTGGAAGATTACGGCGAATTGGCAAAAATTTTGGATGTAGACGGCGTTTCGGCGATTGAATTAAATATTTCTTGTCCAAATGTTAAAGACGGCGGAATAATTTTCGGAACAGATGAAAAACAAGCGGCAAAAGTCACGAGCGCGGCAAAAAAATCGACTAAAAAGCCCGTTATCGTGAAATTAAGCCCGAATGTCACAGATATTACAAAAATTGCAAGTGCGTGTGAAAATTCCGGTGCAGATTGTCTGTCTTTGATAAATACGCTTATGGGAATGGAAATAAATATTCACACGTGGCGACCGACTTTGGGAAATATAACCGGTGGGCTGTCTGGTGGTGCGATTAAACCCGTTGCCGTGCGCATGGTTTGGCAAGTTGCCAACGCCGTTAAAATTCCGATAATCGGCATGGGTGGAATACGTTCAGCGGCAGATGCGGCGGAATTTTTTTTGGCGGGCGCATCTGCTGTGGCGATTGGCACTGCAAATTTCGCTGAACCGTCAATCACGATGAAAATCGCTGACGATTTGGAAAAATATTTACGAAGTTGCGGGCTAAAAAATATTCGTGAGCTTGTCGGCAAAGTAAAAGTGTAAAAAAATTATCCCCTGCATAGTCGCGGGGGATTTTTTTATTGAACGTGTTATGTTAGCTAAAAAATCTTTTGCAAGGGAAAATTAGTTGCTTTTATCGACGTGGACTTCAGGCAATGCCAAATTATCAGCCACGAAACTAAACGCTGTGTTAGTGTGTTCTTCAGCAGACGTATCTATTTTTGCGTCACGAACGATTTTTGCGGCGTCTTCAACCGTTTTAGCTGTCCCCTCGATAAGTTTTGCTAAAGTTTCCAAATGAGAGTTAAATTGCTCGTTGCTCATACCTCTATCAAACAATTTATAAGACTTCCTTCCTTAAATAAAGTTTATAAAGAATGTAATTGTCAAACTGTTAATAAAATCTGCGAACATGGAGCCGACAATCGGGACTAGGATATAAGCTTTGACACTCGGCGCGAATTTACTGGTTAAAACCTGCATATTTGCCATAGCGTTTGGAGTTGCGCCCATTCCGAATCCGCAAGAACCTGCAGATAAAATTGCGGCGTCATAATCGCGACCTAATACGTTGAAAATTATAAAATACGCGAAGATAAACATTAACGTCGCTTGCCCGACCAATAAGAC
>CAJONF010000253.1 GCA_905236665.1 uncultured Selenomonadaceae bacterium
AAGTGTACATTGCGAATGCCGCCGCAGGAAGACCCGCCATCATGAAGGGGAATTTACCCATCAAGAAACGAGCCGCGTCAACCGAGAAATGTTCGGTGTTCGGGGACGCCAATTCTGCAAAGAAAATGTTTTGTGCACCCATAACCGTTTGACCGTCGATAACTGCAGTACCGCCAAGACCTGTCTGCCAGAAGGGCAGGTAGAAAATATGATGCAAGCCAAACGGAATCAAAGCACGTTCACAGCAACCAAAGAAAAATGTTCCGAAGTAACCAGACGCTTGAACGATACCGCCAAGCGCGAAAATGCCGGTCTGAATGAACGGCCAAACGAAATACATGATAACGCCCGTCACGATACCGAAAATCATACAAGAAATCGGGACAAAGCGTGTGCCGCCGAAGAATGAAAACGCGGGCGGAAGTTGCGTCTTGTAAAAACGGTTGCAAAGTTCAGCCGCAACAAGACCGGTAACGATACCTGCGAAAACACCCATCTGCAAAGTTGTAATACCAAGAACCGAGGTTATTGCGCCTTCTTTAACACTAGAGTCAATCGAGCCGTCCGCATGAATCGAGCCGTCAAGACCTAAGAAAACGTGAATCGTTGTTAACATAACAAGATAAAAAATTGCTGCGCCAAGAACCGCGATACCTTTTTCTTTTTTCGCCATACCAAGGGCGACCGCCAGCGCGAATATCAACGGCAAATTGCCGAAAATTGCGCCGCCGACGTTTGAAAGAATAACCATGAAGCTAAATAATGCACTGCCGGGGTGAAGCGCAGCCTCAAGACCGTAAGCCGCGATTGTCGTTGGGTTCGAGAATGATGCGCCGATACCCAACAAGACGCCTGCGAACGGCAATACGGCGATCGGCAGGAACAATGATTTACCGATCTGTTGCGCTACAGCAAATGCCGAGCCGCCTCCGTCACTCATGTTAAAACCTCCTTATCCATTAGAAAAAAATTACTGAGTGAAAATTTTCTCCTTTCTCATTTATTTTTATGTTTGGAGTCAAGATAAACTTGGCCCGCTTGCAAAAAGAGGACGCCTTACGTTAAGCCGCCTCCTTTGCAAGATATTTTCAGAATTATACATGACGTGTTTAACTTTGTCTACAGATTATCCAAAGTATTTTTTGAACTTATCGGCAACGGTAGCGGAATTTCTGCCCAATCTGCGCGGTTTCATATAAATCGGGGAAATCCGAAATGAAGTCGCGAAGCTGGCTGTAACCAAAATCTTTTATCCCGAAGCCGAGATTTTTATTTTTAATTTCTTGTCCCGCGTGGTTTAGCAGAGAAAAGCCGTTTTTATCGCCGTGAACTGTAGCTGATTCACGCAAAATTTTATGCAACTGTTGAAGTTTCTTTTTTGGTTGGCGAAGACCATTTTGTCCGCACATGATAAAACGTTCCTGCAAAGACATTTTATGCGCGGTTATCGGCACAATTTTTGAACTTGTAGGCGGCGAAAAATTTTTCGGTTCAGGTGCGATATTTTCTTCAAACAGCGATAATTGCATGGAAGATTTTTTTTCAGCGGCGGCAGAAATTTTTTTGTCAATCTTTGGCGTTTGAGCGGGCTGAATTTCTGCAGATTTATCAAGGTCGATAAATTCATTGCAAGCTGAACGAAAAGAAATTGACGCTTGCGCGTTGCCAATGCCGATAATGTTCATGCCGCCTTCACGAAGACGAATAACCAGCGGCGTAAAATCGCTGTCATTTGAAACTAATGCGAAAATTTCTGCCTTGCCGTCGTGAAGAATGTCCATTGCATCAATCGTCAATGACATATCGGTTGCATTTTTCCCCGCCGCGAAGTCAGTTTGTTGAACGGCGCGCAGAGAAAAATTTAAAATGCAGTCGTTCCAGCCGTGCAAGGGAGTTTTTTCCCAGTTACCATAAATTCTGCGGATAAAAATTTCGCCGCGACTTTCCAACACGTCAAAAATCTGCTTGCCGAATTTAGCTGAAATGTTATCTGCGTCGATAAATAGAGCGATTTTTTTTGTCATAAAAACCTCAATAACACTCGACAGCGCGTATTGCACCAAATTGGATAAGGTTGCTCGCTTCGACGGGGTCACCCTCGGTTATCGCTAATTCGACAGCTTTAAAATTTTCCGCCGCGATTTGAATTCGTTCCGCGCCATATTCCTCTTTAACTTTTTTCCACAAATTTTTCCGCGAAGTCTTTGTATCTTTGTAAACTGCATTGTTGTAAAAAATATTCATGGACGCTTCGCTTTTGGCGGCGTCGCAGTTGAAAAAAATAAAAACTCTTCCAGGTTTAGCCATAAAATAAAACTCCTTTCAAATTTTCGGGCACGCGGTAATTATAACAATTTCGGCGGTAAGGGACAAGTAAAAATTTTTACAAGCCGGATATATTGTATTCATGAATAGAAAAGCTTGCATACTCTAACTTTTATGTTATAATGCGTTCGTTGTTGAAAATAATTCACAGGAGTTGAGAACAGTAACATAAAACGTCTAATCAGGTAGACAAAAGTGCAGCGTAATGCTGAAAGCTCATAAATCAAAATAGCCATTGAGCCAGTTTGCCGCTTGAAGGCAGTCTAAGCGTCGGGAAGCCAGTGCAGGTTGAAACAGTCCTGCTAACTAAGGGGTAGAACTCTGGGGGTGA
>CAJONF010000254.1 GCA_905236665.1 uncultured Selenomonadaceae bacterium
AACATTCCGCGATTGGCGGTGTAGCTGGTGTAGCCGCGCTCCAAACCGTAAACGCAACTTTCACGAATCGGCCAAGGCGTCACGAAATCCGGCTCGCCCACGCCTAAAGAGATAACGTCCTGCATTTTCGCCGCTATGTCAAAAAATTTTCTGATGCCGCTCGGCGCGATTGATTTAACAGAAATTGACAGCTTATCTTGCCACGTCATGGAGAAACCACCAGCCTACGATCACGCTCCGTATCTTCCATTATCACGCCGTCTTTTTTATATGCCTTCAACATAAAGTGACTGCGCGTCTGTGTCACTCCTTCAATCGGTGCCAAGCGCGTCGCCACAAAATTTGCCACGTCTTTTAGCGATTTTCCCTCAATGATGACAAGCAAATCAAAATTTCCGCTCATTAGATAAACCGTGCGCACTTCGTCAAAGCGGTAAATCCTCTCGGCAATGGCATCGAAGCCTACTTCGCGTTGTGGTGTCAAATTTATTTCGATAACCGCCGTGACATTATCATCGCCGAATTTTTCCCAATTAATCAGCGCGCCGTATGACAAAATAATTTTTTCTCTTTCTAGCACGGCAATTTCTTTTTCAATTTCGTATTCGGACTTCTGCAACATTGAAGCAAGCTCGCCCGTCGTGAGTCGCGCATTGTGTTCCAACAGTTCTAAAATTTCTTTCACAAGTCATCACCTCGGTTAATTTTCAATCATCATCGAGTAAAAAATTTCGGCGTCGTGTAATTCGGCAAAATCTTTTATCGCCTCCATGCCGCCGCGGCTGTGGTCAAGCTTGTCACTCAACGCACAGAGCATTTCTAAAAAATCTTCCAGTGTCAACCGCCGCTTTGAAATCGCCGTCAAAACTGCCGCGAACTCCACCGCCCGATAAGCCGTGACGAACACCCGACAATTAAATTTTTCATCGCCGATAAAAGCAAATGGATAACAACGCATAAAAAATTCGTTCACGAGATAATTTTCAAGCACTGCCGAAAAATTTTCATGCAACGGAGTTAAAACTTTTTTTCGGTTCATCAAATAAGCCGTGATGAGCTGATTTTTTTTGCTTATTGTCAAATCCGCGTCGTAAGTCTCGCCGAAAATTTCTGCTAAAGCCGCCGCGTGATTTTCTTCGTCGAATTCAATCTCAAGGGAAATTTTTTCGCCGAAGAATTCGCACAAATTTTTCAGCCGCTGATTTATCGACAGTTCACGATTTTGCAGAATTTTTATCGCGTTTTGCTGTTGTAATAAAAATTTTTCAGCCGGTAGCGGAATTTTTTCCGTGAAATCGAAAATTTGCCGCGCCTTTAATTCGTCAATCGTTTCAAAATCAATCGGCTTTTCATGCAGGAGAATTTCTATCGCCGCCACGGGACAAGTCAGCGTCATTGCCTGCAAAAAATTTTTTTCGTCGAGTTTGTACGTCACACGCGGAAAACTTTGACAAATTGCCGGCAAAAATTCTTCACCGTGCTCAATTTGCAACTTACACAAAAAATTTTCATTAAGGAATGGACACGCGCCGGACTTTTTCATTTTAAAAACCTGCGCGGCTTCGTCAACGTGTGAAAAAATTTTTTCGCGGGCGGCGGCGGGAAATTTTAAATATTTTTCCCGTGTCTCCTCATCTAAAACAATCCGCCAATCCCTGCAACAGCGCGAATCGCAAATTTTGCCGTCGCATTTAAAATTTTTGATGTACTTTGGTCTAAAAATTTTCATCTGACAAAATGAGTGGACGTCCACTCTTCCAGCTTGGGCAAACCGAATTTTTCTTTGCCTAGCGCGATTGACTTCATTAAAAACGTCATGTTGCGTGCAAGAGTTCGCATTGTCTGCAGTCCTTCGATATCTTGAGTCGCATCACCTTTTTCCAAACCGTAAACCATGTTCCAATATTGGCTTGTGGCTATTGTCATGCCCGTATTGCCGAAATATTTATTGAGCACATCGTAAGCCGAAGAGCAACCGCCGCGCCGAGCTACCACAACGCCCGCGCCAACCTTGCCGCTTTTATCCTGCGTGAACGTGCTGTAAAAAAGTCTGTCAAGGAAAGCAATAGCCGCGCCGTTCGGAGACGAAAAATATGTTGGCGCACCAATTACAAATCCTTCCGCTTCCATGAAATACGGCGCAATTTCGTTGACAACGTCATTAAAAACACAATGCCCAGTCTTAAAACAATTTTGACACGCCATACAGCCGCGAATCGCTTTGTTGCCAATGTGGATAAGTTTCGTTTCGACGCCTTCCGTCTCAAAAACTTTAATCATTTCGGCAAGGGCAATGCTCGTGTTGCCGTTTGCACGCGGGGAACCGTTGACCAATAGAACTTTCATTAAAAACACTTCCTTTCATACGCTGAGAATTATTTTGACATGGACGGCTAAAATCCTTTTTAATAAACGCGGACTAAGCTTTTTAATCAGCAAAAAACTTCTTGAAAAAATTCGCGCAATAAAATAAAATCCTCCGCAGATTACGCAAAAGATTTTTGTAACGGGGGATTTTTGATGATAAAAATAATTTTTTGCGATATGGACGGCACGCTTTTAACCAGTGAAAACAAATTGCCGGCAGGATTTGATGAGATGATAGCGGAACTTAAACGCCGCAATATTATCTTTGCGCCCGCCAGCGGTCGACAATTTTTTTCGCTGATTCGTTCGTTTGAAAAGTACCGCGACGATTTTTTATTTCTGGCTGAAAATGGTACGCTCGTTATTTACAAGGACAAAGAAATTTTCAGCTCTCCTATAGGCTTTGACGCGGCAAGAAAAGTTTTGGCGGTCAGCGAAGATTTTAAAAATATTCTGCGCGTCTATTGCGGCAAAAAAGATGCTTACCTGCTCCGCGAACAGGACATACCGGTTTTTCAAGCCGAATTGGAAAAATATTATACTCATAACAGTCTTGTCGATAGCTTTGACGAGATTGAAGATATTCCGCTGAAAATTGCCTTCTTCGACGTGACTAGCAATGCTAAAAAAAATATTTATGATAAACTCGCGCCGTTTTATGACAGCCTGCAAGTCGTTTTGAGTTCCGATAAATGGGTTGACGTTATGAGTCCGAATATCAACAAGGGCGAAGCGGTTAAAAACATTCAGCGCGTCATGAATTTTAAGCCGGAAGAATGTGCGGCATTCGGCGATTATCTCAACGATTGCGAAATGATTCAAGCTGTCGGTTATGGTTTTGCTATGGCGAACGCTCACCCCGATTTAAAAAAAGTTGCCAAGTACGAGACGTTAAGCAATGATCAAGCGGGCGTCCTTGTCGGGATTCGTCGTCTGCTTGATTTGTAAAATAATAATGAGCAGAAAATTTTTACTTCAACGCCGATACAACAAGCCCACCAACCGCAAGGGCAATAGCTCCAAAACCAACAACAGCCGCAACTGTAAGATTATGAATTTGACTGCTTAGAACATCAAATTTAGAATCAATCTTTGCGTTTAACTGCCTGATATCTTCGCGCTGTTGTTGCAGTTCTGTAATTACCATATCGAGTTTATCAACCCTTTGTTCTGTTGTTGCCATTTTAATCACCACCTAGCGATATATAGTGAAAGAAAACGTTAAAAACATTAAATGCTATTTGTAATTTTATTTAAACTGACAATCCTCCCGAAACACAAGAAGTCTTTGAGGA
>CAJONF010000255.1 GCA_905236665.1 uncultured Selenomonadaceae bacterium
CAGAATTCAAATCTGACGACGTTGCAAATCTTGATTCGACACTCGACGACGATGACCGCCGACTAATTGAATATTTCCGCTCCGATACATTCAAGACGCACGATATGAATATGTTCAACTTATTTGCGGGCAATGTCGACACTTACTTCAAGAACAATCCTAACGTTAAAGATAACACACCTTCAACTGCTGACTGCCACTTGATGTTGAAGATTCTTTACTACGTCGGCGGCTCTGGTACCGATGAGGAAATCGGATGCCACGCCTTGAAAATTTTCGGGCAGTCGGCATTAGCTAAGCGCGATAAGTGGTTAGACCGTGAAGATTATCGGCTCCGTACTTTAAATGCCGCATTTGACATTTGGGTTACCAATGGACGCGAGGCAATCCAGTCGTCGCCAATTCGCAATGACCGCCGCGCAGATTCACATGATAGCGACCTTAACGAGGAACTCCGAAAAGTCAACAAAGCAATCGATGACTTCAACATTCAACGAGATACAGCTTTAGAGACGCTCCGCAATCTTCAAGCCTTCGATAGAAACACCGTGCTTTCAAATGAAGTCTTAACGGCTGTAGCGTTCGCTTGTGCCTTCGATACTTATGCCTTTACCGAATTCAAGGGCGAAGTTCAACGTTACGGAAAACTTCACGCCGACGTTAAACTTACATTGCCTGACCTCAACGCTACCATAAAAAATCGTGTGAAAGAACTTAAAACACAGGTTGCTGACTTGAAGTCTAGACGCAATAAAATTCAAGCTCAAATTAAATCGCTAGCCTTTGTCGGCAAGTATGACGCTCTAAAAGATTTTATCATTCCACAAGACTACAGCATTTCCGAAACAAGCGGCATTGTCAAAGTTGAAGGCGAAAAATTAATCTCTGTATGTAGACGTCCCGTCATTATCACCGGCAAATCTTACAGCGTCGAAGAAAAAACTTTCAAGCTCATTTTGGCTTATCAATCGCAAGACAGCGAGTGGCATATATTGCCCCCGACCAATGCGGCTATCGTGTTTGACGCTAAACGTCTCGTTGCCTTAGCTGATGGTGGCTTGCCTGTTACCAGTTCAAACGCAAAGGCGTCTGTTGAATATCTTGACGCCTTTTATGCCGAGAATGAAAACACTTTGCCTTTTACTTACACCGTTCCTAGATGCGGTTGGCACAAATTTGACGGCAAGGAGTTCTTTGTTGATCCTCGTCGTGATTGTGTTATTCAAGACGAGGATAAAAATATCAGCGTCAAGGTTGATGACATGCGCAGTGACTTTGCTAAACACATGAAGATAGTCGGTAGTCTCGAGGCATGGAAAAAAATTTACCAGTTGGTAAAAAAATATCCTGTCGCAAGATTTATCGTTGCCGCCGCCGTCGCCGCCCCCTTGCTCAAAATCTTAAGCGAACGTAATTTCCTTCTGTACATTTGCGCTCCGACCCGCGCTGGCAAAACGACCGCCCTATATTTGGGCGCGTCGGCAGTTGGCTCCGAAAAAATTATTCGCTCCTTCGACGCCACGAAAAACGGCTTGGCTGGCGCGGCTGCTGATGTCAACGATTATGCTTTTCTCGTCGATGAGAAACAAGTTGCTGACAATCGCATCAGCGAACAAATGAGCAATCTGATTTACGCGCTTGCAAACGGTATAGGGCGCACAAAGCTCAATCGCGATTCAACGCTCAAAAAACTTTCCGATTGGCGCACTATCGCTATCATGACCGGTGAAACTCTCTTGCTCCCCGATAATGTAACCGGCGGCGCGAATACTCGATTATTGACCCTCAAAGCTCCTGCAGAAATTTTGCCCGCCGACGTGTGCAAAATCATTCGTGACACAATCCCTGACAATCACGGGCTTGCTTTTCCGCTCGTCATTGATAAAGTTTTTGAATTCGGGCGCGGACGACTTCGCGACGTTTACAAAGAGTTAGTTGATGTTTTCACGGCGAGATATTCCGCGTTGCTCCCCGAATATTGCAGATATTTGGCAGTCTTGACCCTTGCCGACACTCTTTTGAACTCCGCCCTATTCGGAAACATTATAACGACCAATGATGGCAAGACGAGAAAGGCGATTGAGGACGCCACACTTTGTGCTAAGGAAATTTTTAAGCTGATACCGACGAGGGCTGAAATCGATGACGCGCCACGAGAAAAAGAATTCGTTCGTGGTTTTATAACACAGAATCAGAATAGGTTTATCGGCGGCAATGTTGACGAAAACAAAATGCAAGCCATTTACGGAAAACTCCACGACTCCGACGGCTACACTTATATTACAACACAGGCTTTGAAAGACGCCTGCGCGGGAGGCGGTTTCGATTATCGCAAGCTCGTTTCAGATTTAATCGCCGAGGGCTTTTTCATTCCTGCCGACACAATCGAAAAAGGGCGCAAAACTCCGCTTACGACCGTCCAAAAGCAAATCGGTAAAACCTATACTCGTTGTTACAGAATATCAAATTCTGTCTTTTACGCGGCGGAATAAAATTGTGGTTGTAAAAGCCAAATTGTGGTTGCATTGTGGTTGCATGTGGTTGCATGTGGTTACAAAAAGTTGGCGTAATAACGCCGTTTATAAGTCTCTTATAACCACACAACCACAGTAACCACAGAAAAATTCGCGCTTATACAAAAAATTTTTTATGTATGTCGATTCGCGTATATATATAAATTTTTTGACACACACACCTAGATTTTTTATAAAGAGCTAAAAAAAGTGTGGTTGTTGTGGTTTTGTGGTTGTAAGGGCTAAAAATGGCGTCACGACGCGGAAAATTTGCAACCACAATTGCAACCACAATTTTAATCACAACCACAATTTGTGGTTGCAAATTTTGGAGGAAAGAAAATGACAGATTTGAAAGCCCGCTTGTCGGCATTGCTTGATGATGATGAAGACGTTCAACCGCTTGCGTCG
>CAJONF010000256.1 GCA_905236665.1 uncultured Selenomonadaceae bacterium
GCAAAAGCCGTCGTCGGAATCATCGCCGCAAAAGATACCGCCGCCGCAAATTTTTTCCAATCCATAAAGTTCACCGCCTCTTAAACTTGTTTTTTGATTCTGTCTACAATTTGATTCAGAGCTTTTTCCAGTGCTTCATGCCAACATTCTTCGGAAACTTCACTGCCGCCAAGTTTAAAAGATTTTCTGTGAGCCCCGCCGTGTGAAGACGATTCGCCCTTGCCGGTCGCCACGCAGACAACTTTTCCGGTTTTAGCGTCGACAATCCGCGTCGTTAAATCTACACGAACAGAAAGATTTGAGCTGGCGATTGATTCCCTGTGAGTCACCGTCATGTTCGCGATATAACCATAGATAAGATAATCTAACTTCGCGTCGAAAAGTTTTATAGCCTCGGCGGGATTGCCCATGTCCATTTGAAAATTTACTTCGGCGATTCGCTTTGACGTGGCATTAACAGTTTTATCCACGCCCTGCAAACCTATTGTCGGCAAGTCTGTCGTCAAAATTTCTTCAAATATTTTCTGCGCGTAGAGTAAAGGATTTTCCAGCTGTGTTAAGTCCGTGTAATCGCCTAGGTTAATATTTTTATCTTTTATGCGGCTGTCTATTCCGACAATTCCTATCGTGTAATTTTCTGCGGAGCATTTGGGCGAAATAATTATCATCAGCGCAAAAATCAATAAGCCTAAATTAGCCGCCCTTCGCCAAAACTTTTTGTCCCTCATTGCACACGTCCTCCACAATCCGTTTACTTTGGACTTCAAACATACATTGCAAAAGATTTTCCGCCGTCATTGCCTTGCCGTATTGTCCAAGCAGATTTAAAATTTGTCCCGTCTTATCAGAAAGGTTGTAACCTTCATAAACCAAACCTTTTTTCGTGTCAATCAGATAAAAAAATGACGCAACGGTAATTTGTTTTGGTCTCTCATTCAATGTCGCGGAGGCGTTGAAGATAGAATTTTTCAATTCAACGTTAGCATCTACCAAGTTGCAGAACAGCAGATAATCTGCGTCGTATTCTCTGCCGACGGTTTGAGCGGCGTTCATCATCTTTTGGCTTATGCGATAAGGCTTGCCAATCATTTTTTTCCGCGCCGCTAATTTTTCATCGTCCCAGAAATAATCTTCGCCCAAAGCACGTTCAGCATAATAAATCATTTTAGCATTAGCATTCTCTTTGGCGAATGACGGACCGTAAGCAATGGCGTCCATATGAATATCACGCAAGACCGAACTAACTTGAATAATGTCAGCAAAACCGGGCGCGGCATTTACACTGCCCAGCCACTCATCATCGCCGACGGTGTGCAGTTTTCCTTTATTCTCAAAATCTTTTAGCGTCTGCCACAACTGATCTTTGAACGTCGCTAAAAATTCCGGTCTTATTTCGTGTTCACCGTAGCAAGCAACCTCGCCGACAAAAATTCCAATGCCGCTGGTTTTCCCCTCAAAAGGTTTAGCCAGAACTGAAGAAGTAAAAATAAAAATCAACATGAGAGACAAAGACAAAATGCGAATCAATGCCATAACTTCACCTCCCAGAAAAATTATTTTTTCCCGCCGCGCATCATCGTGAGCATACCGCGTTTTCCAGTCAAAGCATCTTCAGCGGCTTTTTCCAGAGCCGTATGAATGTCGCCTTTAGATTTGCCGGAGCCACGCCCCGCTAAATAAATTCGTGCAGTTTCTACTTCAATCATGCGCAAAGTCAGATGAGCAACCATTTCATTTCCCTGTTTACTCAATCCCGTCACCGTGCCCAAAACCAAATATTGCGCACCGACCATTTTTCCATATTGAGCGGCAGTAGCGGGATCTACCAGGGCGGTTTGATTGAATTTTATTTCGTCCAAAAGTTTTTGCAGTTGCGTTCTGTCTAACGAATCAAATCTTCCTGTCTGCACGATGTCAATTTCGACGTTTGAACGCGCCGTTTCAAAAGCATTATCAAGAGAATCGGAACCTTGTCTAGCACTTTGATTGTCGAAGGGAACAACAGCTACTCGCGGTGCCGCTTCAAGATAATTTGTTGGCAAGATGATTAACGCTAACACAAGCAGTATTCCAAAAAATCTTTTTAACATTTTTAATCACCTCGTTAAATTTTTAGTCTAGCAGTATTCGCGCTGGTCGATTCAATTACAAAACGTATGCTACTTCTGCCGCTAAGCAACAACATGATAGAATCTATGCTTTGATTTGAATCAATGTCGAGAATTGCTCTGCCGTCGCGGTGTTCACGAATGTAGACGCTTTGTACGCCAGGCAAATTGCGTAAATCGTTCGCCAAAGTCTGCACCTTGTTATAATCGTTCGTGGAGGCGATTATCTGCAAACCGGAACTACTCCTTGCACCAATGCGGCGAAATTTTTCATCAACCTTCGCGGCGGCTTGATTAGCCATATTTTTTAAAGCCGCACGCTCGGCTGTGGTTGTACCTTCGCCAATGCCGCTGGTTTCTACTGTGAACGTTTCCAAAATATCGCCGGTATCCAAACGAATAATTTTAGCAACCATTTCCGTTTGACCGTTATTCAAGCCCGTGTCCAAGTAGCCGCCTTTGTAGTCGGGAATTTTTATATCTCTCGACGTGGTGTGACATTTTGCCAAGACTATAAAATCTGCGCCAAAACTTGAACCAACGCCGCTGATTGGTTGCCCGTTGTAAAGACTGTTAAGCATTTGGGCATTATGCAAACCTGCCACGACGTTTGGATCTATCACGTGTGTAAAGTTCAGGCTGATTAATCTATCCATAATCGCCGATTCGATAGCTTCTTCATGCGCGGTTGTGTTGCCCTTGAAGACAGCTACGGCAATTCGCGGGTCGTTCAACGCCATGACGGCTTGCACCTGCTGTAAAATTTCGGGACTGGGATTTTGATCAACGTCAATGACTGCGCGGACTTTGTACATTCCGTTTTCCATGCCCTCGCTTAAAACATTTACCTTGCCGACAAAGCCCGTGCTCTTTAAATAAATATTGTCCAACTCAACCATGTAATTATTTGTCAAAGTTCGGGAGTCCACAAAAGTTCCAACGACTTGTTCCACAGCAACGCGGCGGGCGTCACGCAGTGCACTATCACGGTCTGTACCCACACCGTCCACGGTAACTTCTTTTGCCGCGGCTGTGCTGAACACTCCGATAAAAATAAGCACCGTTAAAAATTTTAACAAGTGACCCCTCATTGGCGGCACCTCCTCAATCGACAGTGATGACCCATAAAAGTTTTTGTTGCATTAAATTGTTCATGCTCTCGATATCGCGGCTGTTTAAATCCCGTATGCTGATAATTTTCGACGGATTAGTAAGAATCGGGCGCATTTCAACTTTCAAGCCGGCGTCCTCAATAAATTTTACAGCCTCTGCCTCTGTCCTGAAAATCGTTTCGCTAAAAAAGATGTGGGAAAGATCTTCGTAAACTTTTTGTGTCTCCTTAGCAACAACCATAGAATCTTCATCGCCGTAAATTGTTCTGTTGATATTCATAAAAATTTGACCTGCAACGAAATCTGATGTGACGAACGCGCCGCCGTGTTTCTTCAAAATATCGCGGATACTTTCCAACATGGCTTTCTGTTGGTCGCGGGAAAGATACATTAACAAACCTTCCTCGACGATACAAATTTTTCCTTTGAAACTTTTGGCAGAGTTCATCATTTCTTCATGATTGGCGGCATCTGCCACGGCGAACCGAACAAATTTTCTGGTGTCATTTTTAAGGAAATTCGGCGTGTAAAAATTTAAAACTTCTACAACGTCAGCCAGATCCGTGCCAACATAATTAATTCCGCGTCTTGCCATATTCAAGCAGCGCGGCGAAACTCCACAGCCCAAATCCAAGACGTTGGAATAATTTTCGGATTCGATATAATCATTCAAAGATGCGTAGCGAATTTCCTGGTAAATCTTGTTGATTCTTTCGACGCGTTCGTATTGCGAAATATTTTCCGGCTTCAAAATTTTTTCCGCGTCAATGTACTGCACATACTCCACAGCTTCCGGAACGCCCGACTTCGCCAGCCAATATAGCGTTATCGGCGCGGTGTAAGAGACATCAGACGATGCTTTTGGCTTAGCCGCGAGAGCTTGAGAATTTATCAGCAAGCCCACTACAAGCAACGTGACGATAAAAAATTTTTTAATCATAAAAATTCCCTCCTTGTGAAAATTATATACAATAATAAAATATTGCCCTGAAAAATTTCTGTATTTTAATTTAGGTAAAAAAAAATCCCCGCCACATTTGACGGGGAAAAATTTTTTTATTAGCGATAAGATTTTTTGTAAATGTTAAGCATATCTTCATCACTCAAAGCAACGGGGTCGAACTGCAAAAGGAAACCCATTGCGTCGCGGGTGTTCTGAACCATTTTTGGAAATTCTTCGGGCGTTATACCGTAATCGCTCATCTTGAGATTGTCAACGCCGCAAGCCGCTTGCATTTCTTTTAGCGCGTCGATAAAATCTTCAGCCTTGGTAGCATTTTTGCCCATAGCCCGCGCCATGTTGATAAATTTTTCGTCGCAGGCGTGCTTTTCCACGAAGTGCGAGAAATACGCGATAGAAATCATAATCAAGCCCGCGCCGTGCGGCAATTCGGGATGATACGCGCTCAATGCGTGTTCAAGCGAGTGTTCAGCCGTGCATACGCATACGTCCATTGAAAATCCGCCCAGCGTGTTTGCAAAAGCTACTTGCGTCCGCGCCTCAAGATTTTTTCCGTCGTTCACAGCGATTGGCAGATATTTTGCGAGCTTTTCAATCGCAGTCAGTTCAATCATCGCGGAAGCCTCGTTGCACGCGTTGGAAATGTAGCCCTCTGCGTTGTGGAAAAATGCGTCGAAGCCTTGATAAGCCGTGAAATGTTTAGGAACAGTCAGCATATAGAGCGGGTCGACAATCGCAAGGTCGGGATA
>CAJONF010000257.1 GCA_905236665.1 uncultured Selenomonadaceae bacterium
TAGCTTAGGCAAAGACAGATACGTTGAAGCAGTAAGGTGAAATTGCGAGATTCACCCGAATCATCTTGGCATGGACTTTTGTCTATGCTTTTAGCAGCAGGCAAGAAATCATGAAGATAGGAATAGTTGGATATGGCAACCTTGGACGCGGCGTAGAATGCGCCGTCAAAGAAAATCCGGATACTGAACTTGTCGCGGTGTTCACGCGTCGCGATCCTTCTAAAGTCAAAATTAATACACCGAATGTGCCCGTGCTCAATGTGGCGGACGCTAAGGATTGGGTCGGGAAAATTGACGTGATGATTCTTTGCGGAGGCTCTGCTACCGATTTGCCCACGCAGACGCCCGAATTTGCCAAAATGTTCAACGTCATTGATAGTTTCGACACGCACGCAAAAATTCCCCAGCACTTTGCTAACGTTGACACGGCGGCCAAAGAATCTGGACACGTCGCGATAATTTCTGTAGGTTGGGATCCGGGTCTGTTCAGCCTTGCTCGCGCCTATGCAAATGCGATTCTTCCCGACGGAAAAGATTATACTTTTTGGTGAAAAGGTGTCAGCCAGGGACATTCCGACGCAATTCGACGCGTGAAGGGCGTTAAAAATGCCAAACAGTACACCGTGCCGATTGACAGCGCGCTTGAAGCAGTTCGTAGCGGACAAAATCCCGAACTCACTACGCGTCAAAAACATCTGCGCGAATGTTATGTAGTTTTGGAAGAAGGAGCCGACGCCGCAGAAGTTGAGAACGCAATTAAAACCATGCCGAATTATTTTGCGGATTATGATACAGTTGTCAACTTCATCAGCGAAGAAGAACTTTTGACTAAACACGCGGGACTTGCTCACGGCGGCTTTGTGATTCGTTCCGGCAAAACTGGTTTGGAAAAAGAAAATAATCACATCATCGAATTTAATCTCAAGCTTGATTCTAATCCTGAATTCACGACGGCAGTTCTTGTAGCTTATGCTCGCGCCGCGTATCGTCTCAATAAAGAAGGCAACAACGGTTGCAAAACTGTCTTTGATATCGCGCCGGCTTATCTTTGTGCTTGTGACGGTGCAGAACTTCGCGCTCACCTCCTCTAAAAAATGACACTGGAACCCCCACAACCTCCAACAGCTCCCGCACCGGCAATTCGTCCGACGCCACCAACGCCGCCGAGAATTGACAAGACGCCCTTTGCAAAAAATTCAGCTGACGAAGTTTTAGAAAATCCGAGCGATTCGCCGGAAGCTATGGCAAGGGACGCCGTGGCGAATGGTTCGGGAGCTTTGACTAAACGAACTGTGGAACGCGGCGATAATAATCAACAGCCACAAAATCAGTCGCCGCCAAATCAAACCGTCACGGTTATTCCGCCCGATGCGCCGATAATCCCCGACAGTCAATCAGATTATGACCGCGGGCAAGACGTTTTGCGGGAATTTAGAGAAATTGATGCCCGCGATTCGCAGTCAACATACAATCCCCCTGTGCAGACTTCGACCGAGCAACAGCCTTCTATCGTGGCGAAAATAAATTATCACGAAGGGCACGGCGCAGTTTATTGGCTCTTCACGGCAATTTTTGTGGCAGTCGCGGCGTTTATCGTGGTAAAAAAATTTTTGTTCACGGAAAAGCCCGCGCTCACAAAATCACAGCTCTTCGAGGATTCGACAAATAAATTAAAAGCCACAACAGATAAAGTTAAATCTGCACCACCACCAAAAACGCCGACTCCTAAAAAAGACGACAAGGTTAAACATTTTGAAGTTCGCGTTTAAATATTTACTTTGACGATTAAAAGTAAATGTGATGATTAACATACTTGTTTAAAGGCAACAACTCGGCTGACTACTGGGAAACGACAACTTCAGACAAAAAGACCGTCTCTAGGGGCGGTCTTTTGCGTTGGGAATTTGATATTTATTTTGCAGGAACGATTGAGCGAATCCATGATTCAAAACTGTCGGGATTGCGCGTTTGAATAAGAACAACGCCAGGACCTTTAAAGCGACAGACTAAACCTTCGCCGGAAGTGACGCTGGAAATCCAACCGCTCGACGCCTTTTCTATTTTATAATTCATGTAGTCCGGCCAGGCGACCAAATGCCCGTTGTCAATGATGAATTCTTCGCCGTCGTCAAGATTTATAGGGTGAATGACGCCGTAACTTGAAATAAAAACCGTGCCGCGTCCTTTGGCGTTCAAGACAAAAAAACCTTCGCCGCTCCAAAGTCCTCGTGAAAGATTTTGAACTTTTGTATCAATACTAATTCCCTGTTCGGCGGCAAGGAATCCGTCCTTTTGAATCGTCAAGCCATAGGAACCGTCAAGCTCCACGTCCAAAATCCCGCCGGGCAATGAGTGACCGAATAAAACTTTTCCGGGACCACGACGCGCAATCAGCTCTTGAAAAAACATACTCTCGCCCGAAAGAAATTTTCTAGCCAAACCGCTCAAAATTCCGCCATCCATTTTACCTTCCACGTCCACAGTTGACGACATGGCAATCATCGCGTCGGATTCAGCTTTTATACTCTCGCCGCGTTCAAGATAACATTCAACCACCGGAAAAGCTTCGGGATATAAAATTTCGTACTTCAAAATAATCACCTCGAAAATTTTTCTGCACATTTTAGCATAGCTTGCCCAATTTGAAAATCTCCTGTAAAATTACGGCGAACAGGAGGTTTTTTTCATGACAGGACTTTTGGAGACACCCTACGGCACGCAGGACTTTTTGCCACGCGAGGCGGCAACTAAACGCGCAGTTGAACAAAAAATTTTTGAACTGTTCGCCCGTTTCGGTTATGAAGAAGTCGTGACGCCGACAATGGAATATTTAGAAACGCTCACAACTTCAAGCGGGCAAATAATCGAACCGCACCTTTTTAAAATGTTCGACCGCAATAACCGGACACTGGCTCTGCGTCACGAAATGACAACGCCCATTGCGCGATTAGCCGTCAGCAGATTAAAAGATTCGCCATTGCCGCTCAAACTCTCTTACAATACAAATGTTTTCCGTTTCCGCACCAATCAACCTGGTCGCCAATGCGAATTCTATCAAGCGGGCGTCGAATTGCTGGGCATTTCTAATGCTTTTGCCGACGCTGAAATTGTTGCACTGGCTACAAAAGCTCTGAACGTTGCGGGGCTGGAAGATTTTAAAATTTGTTTAGGGCAAGTTGAATTCGCCGCGGGTTTAATGGAAAATTTGCCGCTCAATATTCAAGCGGAAATAAAATCTGCCATTGAACGCCATGACATCGTTACTCTTGATAATCTCGCCGTTGACGACACAATAAAAAAAATCCCGACATTGCAAGGCGGACGGGAAATTTTATCTGCGGCTCGTGAAGTCGCTAAAAATGAACGTTCACTCCGCGCACTAGACAACCTTACAGAAATTTATCGGTTGCTTGAAATTTACGGCGTGGCGGATAAAATTACTTTCGACTTGGGCTTGATTCGCGACTTTGAATATTATACCGGCATGGTTTTTGAGGCATATTCGCACGGCGTAGGTTACTCGCTTGCCGGCGGCGGACGTTATGACCATATGTTGAAAGATTTCGGCATGGCGTGTCCTGCCACAGGTTTTGCACTCGGCATTGAAAGAATTTTGTCTGCGCGGGAATTTCAAGGCGTTGCTCAAGTTTCACCGACTAAAAATTTTTATCTGAGCTACGCGGCAGGGCAAGAAGATTTAGCGATTCGCAAGGCGGCTGAACTTCGCACGGCTGGCAAATTCGTCGAAGTTTCTTTCACACCGCAAACTAAATCTGCCGCTGAAAAATCTTGCGTCGATAAAAATTGCATGGAGTTAATTTATCTAACATGAGTGTTTTAAGTAGAATTTTTCAGTTCATTCGGGCGGTGACGGCGCGTGTCAGCGTGGAAGACGGCAAATATATTTCCGCGCACCTGAACGCCGATGAACAAAAACTTTTTTTCGCAATGAGTGTGCCCGATCAAGTTCACAGCTTGCGAACTGCTTACACGATTGAACGGCTCGTCATTGAGGATAAACGCGGCGTCGACCGTGAATTTCTGATTCGTTGCGCTCTCCTTCATGATGTGGGTAGGCAGGCTGGCGATTTGACGATTAAGGGAAAAATCTTCGTCGTGCTCATAACGAATTTTGCGCCGAAATTTGCTGAACGACTGGAAATCAACGGCAACCGCGCACTTTATGTTTATCATCATCACGCGGAATTAGGTGGGCAAAAACTTCAAAAGATAGGGCTGTTCAAAGAGGCGAAAATTATTGCTAAACACCACGCCCCGCCCAAACTCGGTGACCCGCCGGAATTAAAGCTTTTGCGTTTAGCAGATAATGAAAATTAACTCATCAATAATCCGCAAATCGTCACTGCCAACATCAAACTGCACGACGCTCTTTAATATTTTTGCCCCTGCGCCTTATGACGTGGGGGATTTTTTTTCTGCAAATTTGCCAGCAAATTTAAATCCATTCATTTTCACAAGATAGACTGGGCGTTCGTCACTCCTGAAATAAAAAAAGCAGGAAAGTAAAATTACTTTCCCACTCCAGATATAAGATTTAAAATTCCATAGCACGAAGAATTTTTTTTGCAACGCCGTGCATTTTTTCAAAAGAGGTAGAACACGCCGCAACGCGAATTCCTAAATTCAGCGGGACGGCAAAAATTAAATCGTCGTGAAGTTTTTTACAGACGGCGACAGGATTTTCAGCCGGCACCGCAATAAAAAATCCGCCTTTATATGGCACGATACGCAAGCCGCAAGCTTTAGCCTCGGTAACGAAAACATCTGCGCGGCGTTTAACCATTTGATAAAGCGCGTTGCGTTCAGCTTCGTATGTCGGCAAAATTTCTTTATCGGCAAGAAGTTTTAAAAGCATAGCCTGCGCCCCGCGATTTATATTCGACCACGTAGTGCGGCAAGAATATTTGCTTACGTTTTTGAATTCGTCGATAATTTTTTCGCTAGACGATACGCCGATAAGCGCGCCAGTCCGTTGCCCATAAAGCGTGTAACTTTTCGACATACTGAACGAAATCATCACAAAGAGATTTTCCGGCAGATTAGAAAATTTTTTCATAAAGGAACGCGTGGAATTTTTTTCACCGGCAAAATCAATGTAGGCAATGTCAACGAGCAGAGAAATATTTTTTCCGGTTGACGCCTGAGCCTTTAGCACATCAAGAACTTGTTGCCATTCGTCGTCGCTGAGCGCGTAGCCCGTGGGATTGTGCGCGGGGGAATTTATAATAACCAGCAAAGATTTTTGTTTCTTTAAGATCGCGTCAACTTTAACGGCAAAATCGCTCAAATTAAAATTCAGCGCGGAATCAAAAAGTTTGAAAGTCTCAAGACGTTTGCCGGTCTCATTGCAAATTAAATCGTAAGTGCCCCAACGCCAATCGGAAGTTAAAACAGCGTCGCCGCGTTCAGCGTAATTGGCTATCGCGTGATGAACTGCGCCTGTACCGCCAGCCGTCGCCACGGCTCCGAAGTAAGCGAGCGGCTTGTTATCGGCAAAAGTTAAATCAACAACCGCGTCTAAATAATCCGGTAGACCAGAAATCGGCGCATAGGCAACAAGTTCTGAAAACGCTAGCGAGCGGAAAGTTTTTTCCACGGTCGGCAATGTCGCGAGTGTTCCCTCCTCATTGAGCACCACGCCGATTGTCGCGTTGGTTACTTTTTCTGCGCCGTGAATTTTTATCGCCTCGTTGCAAGCTTGGTTCGCGTCAAAGATGGCATCCTGTAACTTTCTACCTGCCGCGTGAGTTGCTGTCATAATTTAAAAGTCTCCTTTAGTTTAAAAATTGCTTGCCTATTATAACCGTTCGCAAAATTTTAGCAAACCTTTTTAGCGTATGTATTCAAGTATTCAAAAAAATCCAAGCGCATTTCTAAGATACCTAGGAACTAGGAACTAGGGATTAGGGGCTGTTGGTAAATTCGTAACCTGTACGGTAAGCGACAACGCAACGAACTTTGAGGTCGACAAGGATGTCGGCCGCGCCGGCTTGATGAGCGTGATGCGAATCAGCGGCGCACTCTCGACCAACTTCAGCGCACACGTTACGGAAGTTAAACGTCAACGCCCCTGCGAGGCGGTTTTTCTTTTGCATACTTTTCTTTGACCGAACAAAGAAAAGTATGACACAACCCGTTGACGGGTGATAACAGCCCATGCAATGAACTTGCTCGGAGTTTAACCAACAACCCCTAGGAACTAGAATGTCCCATTCCTGATGGCTACTTGCGTTTTTTTGACGCTCCACAGATAAGTTTCCTTTAACTGTTGGAAGCCTCTTTTTAATTGTGGACAAAGTCGTTGATTCTGCTAAAAAGCAAGGGCAGAAGGAAAGAGCTGTCCGTGAACTCAAAGCTAAAATAAAACGCGATATGCAAGCGGTGATATTGAAACAGCGTAACGAATCGATAGGCGCGGAAATAGCATTAGAATACCTTTGAACTTATCATACGCGCCGTAAGACGCATATTGATTTTTCAAATCAACAAAGCTAAAATAAA
>CAJONF010000258.1 GCA_905236665.1 uncultured Selenomonadaceae bacterium
ATGCGGAGGACTTCAAGCCCTGCGATTTTGCCTGCGTCTTTCGTAGCTTGACGTTGTGCATCGCTGAAATATGCGGGAACAGTGATAACAGCTTGCGTGACCGTTTCTCCGAGATAAGCTTCCGCATCTGATTTAAGCTTTTGCAAAACCATTGCGGAAATTTCCGGCGGCGTATAATTTTTGCCGTCGATAGAAACTTTGTAACTTTCGCCCATATGCCGCTTGATTGAAGAAATTGTTCTGTCGGGATTGCTTACAGCTTGACGTTTTGCCAGCTGACCGACGAGGCGTTGACCGTCCTTAGTGAATCCTACGACTGACGGGGTAATTCTGCTACCTTCGGGGTTGGTGATAACTGTAGGTTCGCCGCCTTCGATGACGCTGACGACGCTATTTGTAGTTCCTAAATCTATGCCAATGACTTTACTCATAAAGAATTATCTCCTTCCAAAAAAATTTCTAGTTCCTAGCTATTATTAACAACTTGTACCATGCTTGGACGAATCACGCGACCGCGTGCGATATAGCCACGTTGGAATTCAGCGGCAATAAGCCCGTCCTGTTTAGTATCGTCTTTAATCGTGCCGACCGCCTGATGATAATTCGGGTCAAAGGGCTTGCCGAGCGTGTCAATCGGCTCCAAGCCGTGCTTACCCATGACGGCTACGGTTTCTTGCTTAATCATCTCGATTCCCTTACGAAGGGTTTCAACGTCTGCATTTTCAGCATTTTCTGCCGCGTCTGACGCCCGACTAAGATTATCAAGCAGGGGCAACAAATCTTTCAAGAACGCCTGTTCAATCACCGCTGCCAATTCGGATTTTTCACGGGCAGTACGCTTTCTGAAATTGTCGAAGTCCGCTTGCAGTCTCAAAAATCTGTCGTCCTTCGCGCTGAGTTCTGCTTTTAAATTTTCAAGCTCTGCCGTTGTGTCGATAGTTTCTTCGACTTCGGGCTCGGACTGGTTCATCTGTAAATTTATTTCTGCGCTGTCGCCATCTTCGTTATCAACAATAACTTTTTTTTCTTCTGCCAAGTCGTTCACCTCTCTTTTGGTTGCAACCTTAGCACCAATTAGACAAAAAGTCAAGCGGTTTATTTCAGCTTGACTAAAAAATTTTTTAAGCTTTTGGTCTTAAATCTTTCATTGCGCCTTGAATATTGCCCATTGCAGAAATCGTGCCCGCCGTCAAAATAAATTGGAAGGCATCGGGCGGCAACATATCCACGGGAATAACTTCAGATTTTTTTACAAAAAAATTCATGCCCGCCGTCATGTTCATGCTCCACGGAATGTAGACGCAAACATAATCATCACCAAGTTTTTGTCGAACAGGTTCCGGCGCATTCAGCATTTGAAAGCCCAAAACGTAAGCATCGCGGTAGGGGATAAGCACGACGTGTTTAAATGCCGAATCACTTTCAAACAGAGCCTTTGAAACCTGCTTAACCGAGCCGTAAATAAATTTTACGATTGGGATTTTGCCGATAATCGCATCAAAAATTTCTATGACTTTTTGGGAAAGGAAATTGCCGCTAAACACTCCGATAATCCAAATCGCCACTAAGACAATCAGCAGGCTTGCACCTGGAATTTGCACGGGCAAAATTTTTCCAAGCGAACTTTCTGTCATTTCAAACAGCCACATTACCACGAGAATGGTTATCGCGGGCGGTACGACAATCAGCAAGCCTCTAAAAAAATTGCCTGAAATTTTTTCTTTGAACGATTTCGTTTTATTTTTATCGTCAGCCATATTGCTTGCCTTTCAAGATAATTTCAATCGCATTCAAAACGTCGTCGATATCTTTTTGCGTGATGACGAGCGGCGGCTGAAAAGCTAAAACATTTCTGCCGACACCATTTTTGCCGACGATAAAGCCGCGATTTTTCAGCTCCTCTAAAAGTTCGTCGAGTTCTTTAAAAGCAGGGGATTTATCAGCGTGAACAAATTCCGCGCCAACCATTAAACCTAGCCCGCGCACGTCACCGATTATCGGGAATTTTTCTTGCAAAAGTTTTAAGCCGCGCATTAATTGTTCACCGCGAGCTTTAGCATTTTCCATGAGATTTTTTTCTGCAATATAGTCGAGCACCGCAAGCCCCGCCGTTGACGAAACAGGATTTCCGCCCAAAGTCGATGCTCCTGGTCGCGTGTAGGTATCGGCTATTTTTTTTGTCGAGATAAACGCGCTGATAGGTTGTCCGTTGCCCAAAGCCTTTGCTACGCTCATGATGTCGGGTGTCACGTCAAAATTTTCAATGGCGAACATTTTTCCACTGCGCGCAAAGCCGGTTTGCACTTCGTCCACGATTAAAAGCGCGTCGTATTTCTGCAGAATTTCTTTGACGCGTTTAAAATAATTTTTCGGCGGCACAACAATTCCCGCGTTACCTTGAATCGATTCGGCTATTAAAGCGGCGGGTTTGCCGGATGTTGCAGTTTGAATAATCGTTTCAATTTTATTCGCGCAGGCAAGGTCGCAAGTCTCCGGATTTTTTCCGAGCGGGCAACGATAGCAATAGGGATTGGGCGCGAAATTAATTCCACCGACGGGATTTGGATCTGTACGCCACATTCCTATTCCCGTTAAACTCATTGTAAGTTTCGTCCGCCCGTGAAGTCCACTTTGCAACGCGATAAACTCTGAACTTTTTGTATAAATCGACGCGAGCAACAGGGAGCCTTCATTAGCCTCAGTGCCGGTTGAACAGAAAAAACATTTTTGCAAATCGCCGGGCGTAACCTGCGCGAGCCGTTCAGCGAGATTCACAAAATTTTCCGTTAAATAAATGTTGCAGACGTGTTGAAGAGTTTTAATTTGCTCAATCATGCGTTCGGTTATAAAGGGGTTGCAATGCCCGCAATTTATAACCGAGACGCCGGCATAACAGTCTAGATATTTTTTTCCCGCCGTGTCAAAAAGATATTGCATTTCGCCGCGCACGAACTGTGGCGGATCGCTGTAAAAATGTCCCAAACAGGGCATAATGTATTCGTGCTTCTTCTCAATAATTTTCTTTGCGCCGATAAATTTTTCCAAGTCAATCACTCCGTAAATTTTTTTTTAGAATAGCAAATGGCAAATCAAATATCAAGTTGTACAAACGACAGAAATTTTTATGCCCTTAACTGCAACGAAATTTTATCAAAAAGTGGCAGGAATTTTTTTAGGCGCGGCAAATATCAAAAACAAGTAATAGAAAAAATTTTTCTTGACTGTGATTATATTTTAGGAGGGATTACTTTGAGAGAGTTGGACGTTAAGCTCATCACCGAGAACGTCGCCGAGATGTGCAAAGAGGCAGCGTATTATCTGCCGGACGATGTCTATCGTGCACTCAAACGCGGTCGCGAGACCGAAAAATCTCCGGTCGGTCAAATCGTTCTCGACCAAATCATCAAAAACGCCGAGATTGCCAAGGCGGAAGATCGCCCCTATTGCCAAGATACGGGAATGACGATTGTTTTCCTTGAAGTCGGGCAGGACTTGCACATTGTCGGCGGCGATTTGGAGGAAGCTGTAAACGCGGGCATTGCCAAAGGTTATACCGAAGGTTATTTGCGTAAATCTGTCGTCGGTGAGCCGCTGTTCAATCGTGTGAACACCAAAAACAATACGCCGGGCGTCATCTACACAAAAATTGTTCCTGGTGACAAGTTAAGTATTACGATTGCGCCAAAAGGTTTCGGCTCCGAAAACAAATCCGGAATCAAAATGCTTGTTCCTGCTGACGGCGTTAAGGGTGTAAAAAAAGCTGTCATGGAAATTATCTTGCACGCCAGCATGAATCCTTGCCCGCCTATGGTCGTTGGCATTGGTATCGGCGGAACTATGGACAGAGCCGCGCTTCTTTCCAAAAAAGCTTTGACGCGTTCAATCGACGAACGCAATCCCATGCCCGAATATGCTAAGCTTGAGCAGGAACTTCTCGACATGATTAACGCCACGGGCATTGGTCCTCAACTGGGCGGCACAACTTCCGCGCTCGCTGTCAACATTGAATGGGCACCGACGCACATTGCAGGCTTGCCGGTTGCAGTTACAATTTGTTGTCACGCAATGAGACATTCGCACCGCGTCCTTTAAGTTCAATTTGTCTTGTAAACTTCTTTTCTTTGCTTGCCCAAAGAAAAGAAGCAAAAGAAAAGGCACCTCGCGGGGGCGTTACTA
>CAJONF010000259.1 GCA_905236665.1 uncultured Selenomonadaceae bacterium
GATGTATCCCCGCCTTAAACTTTTGAAAAAACTTTTGGCGGACGACGGCGCGATTTTTATTTCTATTGACGACAACGAGCAAGCCAATTTGAAACTCATCTGCGACGAAATTTTTGGCGTGCAAAATTTTGTTGCGTCATTGTACGTTCAAGTTCGTTTCGTCGGAAAGACTTTAGTTGAAGACGCTGACTTTCAGAAAGTCATAGAGAATATTTTGATTTATCGAAAGACCAATGCGACAAAATTTATCAAGCCAAAAAGTAAATACGACATCTCGAAATTCTGTTACAGAATACTTGAGAAGGGTACACCTGCCGTTGTCGAACTTGGCGGCAAGCGAGTTGAAATTTTTCGCAAAGACGACTACGAAATTCTGAAAGATATTCCGTCGATTAATCTTTTGAAAGAAATTTGGGCTACCGGAAAAATTTTGGACGGCAACTCTTCAGGACGTTTTTTCAGAGATTATTTGAGTGGACGTACCGCACAAGACGGATTGGGTGTTTTGTACAAAGTTTATGGAATTGGCGACGATAAGTTTGATTACAGATATTTCACCGGTCCAAAAAAACTGGGCGCAACCAAAGGAAAATACTATCAAGGCGTTCCTGTCAATTTGCTGACGAGCTTAGAAAATTTTAGCAAAGAATTGCCGATAGCAAACTTTGAATCATTGGCTGAAGATTTTGGCAACATACGGCACGAAGGTGGAATGAATTTCAGGAGCGGCAAAAAGCCAACCAAGCTTTTACAAAAACTTATTAGTTACGTTATCGCACCCGATGACAAAGATTCAATCGTGCTGGATTCTTTCGCCGGCTCCGGCACCACAGCCCACGCGGTGTTAAATCTCAATGCAAAGGACGGCGGCAACCGCAAATTTATTCTTGTCGAAATGGAAGACTACGCGGAAAATATCACAGCTGAACGGGTCCGCCGCGTGATTGGCGGTTATGGAAACGTGGAGGGCACGGGCGGCAGTTTCGATTTTTACGAGGTCGGCGAGCCGCTTTTCATTGACGACAACTTAAACGAAAACATTGACGTTGAAAAAATTCGCGCTTACATTTGGTACACGGAGACCGGCACGCAATATCGCAAGCCGAGCGACGGCGGCGCGTATCTGGGAAATTTTGACGGCAAAGCGATTTATTTTTATTACGCGGCGGGCGAACGCACGATTTTGGACGAAAATTTTTTGCAGACGATTGCCCCTGCGGCGGAGTATTTAATTTATGCTGATGAATGCGGGTTGGGGAAAGATTTTTTGCACGAGCGTCGAATAACGTTTAAGAAAATCCCGCGTGACGTGAAAAAATTTTAGGAGGCAAAAATGTTTTTAAAACCCTATCAAGAACGAGCGATTGACGACCTGGAAGATTTTTTGCGGCGGCTTAACGAAAAAAATTCAATCAGCGCGGCATTCGAGGAATTTTGGTCGGCACGAGGTGCAAGAGCGGAAAAAAAATATCAAAATAATATCGCGGGCGTTCCGCGAATTTGTTTTAAAGTTCCGACCGGCGGCGGCAAAACTTTTATGGCGACAGCGAGTTTAAAAGTAATTTTCGACGCAATGCCCGCCACGCAAAGCAAAGTTGTTGTGTGGCTAGTACCGAGCGAAACGATTTTGACGCAGACCTATAAAAATCTCAGTAATCCCGCGCACCCCTATCGGCGGAGATTGGCGGCGGACTTTGGGCGGGTGGAAATTTACACTAAGGAACAACTGCTTTTCGGCGAAAATTTTTCTCCTGCGGAGGTGGCGGTGCAGCTGTCGATTTTGGTTTTGAGTTACGATTCTTTTCGCACGGCGAACAAGGACGGGCGCAAGGCTTATCAGCAAAACGGTTATTTGGAAAAATTTCTGCCGCACCTTTTCAGCGACGAAAAAATTTTGGCGGGAGCCGATAAAATTTCTTTGATTCAAGTTATCCGCCACTTTTCGCCGGTCATGATTGTAGACGAGAGCCACCACGCAACGACGCCTTTAAGCGTGGATATGCTGAAAAATTTTAATCCGAGTTTTATTTTGGAGTTGACAGCCACGCCGCAACTGACGAGCAATATTATTTCCCGCGTGCCCGCCTACGAACTGAAAGCGGAAGGCATGGTTAAGTTGCCCGTCTGTGTGATAAACCGCCGCACGCAAGAAGACGTTATCATAGAGGCGATAATTTTTCGGAAGAGGTTGGAAGAAATTGCGCAAGCTGAAAAAATTCGCCCGATAGTTTTATTTCAGGCAGAGCCACAAGGTGCGGGCGACCGTTCGACTTTTGACAAGATTAAAAATGAATTGATTGCCACGCACAAAATCCCCGCCGAGCAAATCGCTATCAAAACTGCTAACATTAACGAGTTAAAAAACGTTGACTTAATGGCGGCGGATTGCCCGATAAGATATATTATCACGATTAACGCGCTGAAAGAGGGCTGGGATTGTTCTTTTGCTTATATTCTGGCGTCGCTTGCCAATCGCACGGCTGAAATTGACGTTGAGCAGATTTTAGGCAGAATTTTGCGCCGACCCTTTACTAAAAATTTTTCCAACGATCTGCTGAATATGAGCTATGTTTTTACATCGTCCGCCGATTTTAAACAAACGCTGGATAAAATTGTCACGGGCTTAAATGCGGCGGGTTTCAGCGAGCAGGAATATCGCGCTAGCTGTGATGAACTTTCCATTGACGACATGGAGCGGCAAGTACAGCAAGAGAACAAAGATTATCAAGCAGGTGGAGGCGAGATTATGCCAGCGATTGATTTTCCAATGCGCGAATGTTTTAAGGACGCGCAGGAAATTTTTTTGCCGGAATTTTGCCGGAGAAATGGAACCAGAATTCAGCCGGAAAATTTCCGCACAAATTTTTCTCTGCGCGACAAGGATATCGATATAAATTTTGACGGTTTGGAATATGAAGTTGCCGCCATTGACATTCAGGAAAAGGAAAATGCGCCGCGCTATAATTATTTTTCTATGCAGAAAATGCAAGCGTTTCTGGAATATTTTGACGAACTGACTGACGAAGGGAAAATTCGCCAATGCCGCGATAAAATTGTTGCAATTATCGACAAGAACACCGACGCGCTATCCAGCCAGGAAATTTCTGCTTATGTTATGAAAATTGTTTCTGCCTTTGACAAAAAACAAATCCGCGATGCCATGATTCACACAAAACTTTATGCCGACAAGATTAAAGACAAAATCGACGCCATGATTGACGATTACGCGAAGAAAACATTTTTTGAACAGATTGACGCAAGAAAAATTTTTGCCACGCCGTCATATAAATTCCCTGCAACAATTTCCCTGACAAATTATCAAGAGAATTGGACGAACTCTCTTTACGCCGCTGAAGATTCGGTTAATAAACTCGAATTGAAAGTAGCCGCCGCGTTGAGTTCGCAGGAAAATGTTTTGTGGTGGCACAGAAATATTTCTAAAAAAGGATTTTGCTTAAACGGCTTTACCAATCACTATCCCGATTTTATCGCCCGAATGAAAAGCGGTTTTATTTTGCTGATTGAGGCAAAGGGCGACGACCGCGACAATTCCGACTCGAAAAGAAAATTGGAACTGGGCAAGTTGTGGCAGGATAAAGCCGGCTCGGATAAATTCGGCTACTTTATGGTCTTTGATAAAAATAATTTTGACGGGACGTTGTCTTTTGATAAATTTGTGTCCACGCTAAAAAATCTATAAATTTTTGGAGGAGATATTTTGAAAAGAATTCGTACACGTTTTGCGCCCAGCCCCACGGGTTATATGCACATTGGAAATTTGAGGACGGCTCTTTATGCTTATCTGTTCGCCAAATCGCAGGGCGGCGATTTTATTTTGCGAATCGAAGACACCGACCGCGCCCGCTATGTTGCCGACGCCGTGGAATTTATCGAACGCACGCTTGCCGCCGCGAAAATTATTCCCGACGAAGGACCGCACCACGGCGGAAATTTTGCTCCCTATGTTCAAAGTGAACGCATGGACATTTATAAAAAATATGCTGAACAGCTTGTTGAGGACGGGCACGCTTATTACGAGGAGACTGAACAGGGCGTCGCCATTCGCCAAAAAATGCCCCGCGTCGGCGAAACAACTTTCTTTGACGTTCTGCACGGAAATATCACCATTGCCAACAGCGAACTCGAAGACCAAATTTTACTCAAGAGCGACGGAATGCCCACGTACAATTTCTCCAACGTCATCGACGATCATCTCATGGAAATTTCGCACATCATTCGCGGC
>CAJONF010000260.1 GCA_905236665.1 uncultured Selenomonadaceae bacterium
CCTCCTTAAACGCCAAAAAAGCAGCCGCGTTATACGACTGCCAAAATTTTTTCGCTCAAAATTATTTTTGCTTTTTTTCCTTAATGCGAGCCGCTTTGCCCGTGAGTTTACGCAAATAATAAAGTTTTGCACGACGAACCGCGCCGCGGCGAATGACTTCGATTTTTTCAACGCGGGGCGAGTGCACGGGGAACATACGTTCGACACCAACACCATAAGAAATTCTGCGAACAGTGAACATTTCGCGAACGCCGCTACCTTGGCGACCAATTACGACGCCTTCAAAAACCTGAATACGTTCGCGGTTGCCTTCGACGATTTTTGCGTGCACACGCACCGTATCGCCAGGCGCAAATTGCGGGATATTGTCGCGCAGCTGTTCTCTCTCAAGTAATTCGATTATATTCAAGTCAAGTCCTCCTATCTTTTTCGACGTTCATGCCCGCACGCAGAGGAACGCCTCAACAGTTCGCAAAGTCTATCACAAAAAATTTATCGCTGTCAATATTTTTTTATTGACAAATGCGAATTTTTGTAGGATTATACGCGTGTTGAAAATTTAATAGCGATTGGATCGAGTGGCGCAAGCCTCAATAGAGAATCCGGTCAAATGCCGGAGCGATCACGTCACCGTAGCGGGGAGCAAATCTGCATTTATGTCACTGGAAATTTTTTCTGGGAAGGCGCAGACAAGTTTTGATCCGAAGTCGGGAGAACTGCTCGATTAACAATCACCGTTTGACCTGCGAGCGACAGGAAGGGGATTTCAGATTTATTTCTATTTCCTGCGCCCGCAACAGGGCGTTTTTTAATTCGGCGAAAAGTTTTTCCCCAAACGGGGAGACATTGCTCATACATTTCTTTTGCTGGGGTATCAGCGGCTCCCGTCTCATCGGCAGGAGATTTTTTTTATTTGCGAACAACTTTTAGCGTCTCCAAACTCAAATCCGACGCTCCAAAAACTTTCCAGCCAAATTTTTTTGCCAGATTTATATTTTCCACCGCCTCAACAGAAATTTTTTCGCCAGGAATCAAAATCGGCACGCCAGGCGGATAAAATGTCACTTCCTCCGCGCTGATTCGCCCGATTGACGACTTTAAATCAATTTTTTCCGTCTCTGCATAAAAAGTTTCTCGCGGCGATAACTCCGCGGCGGAAATTTCTTTTGAAATCAGCGGCGACAAATTTTTTTTAGGCTCGCGACGCGGCAATTTCTTCATCGCCTCGATTAATTTTGAAATTGTACGCTCGTCGTCCGCATATGTCACCAAAAATAATAAATTTTCCGCGTCTGACAGCTCGCATTGCACTTTTAATTCCCAGCGCAAAATTTTTTCTGCTTCGTAACCGCTTAATCCCAAATTTCGCACGTTTACAGTTATTTTTGTCGCGTCTAATGAAAAATCTCCCGCATTCTCGAAAATTTTTAGTCCGTTAATCAATTTTAGTTCCTCGCGCAGTTTTTTTGCTAACAAAATCGCGTCCGAAATTTTTTTTACGCCGTCAATTTCCATTTGCAAACGCGCCACGTCCAATGACGCCAATAAAATTTGATTCGGGCTGGTTGTTTGTAAAATGCTAGCCGCTCGACGAATTTTTTCTACATCAATCGAATTTTTTATCATCAGCATTGAAGTTTGCGTCAAAGATCCTAAAATTTTATGCGTTGATTGCGCAGAAATGTCCGCGCCGCCGTCCATTGCCGATTTTATTCCGTCATAAAACTGCAAATGCGCCCCGTGAGCCTCGTCGATTAATAAAATCATTCCGTTTTTGTGAGCGATTCGCGAAATTTTTTCTAAATCCGCCGCCACGCCGTAATAATTTGGCGAAACTAATAAAATTGCTCGCGCTTGCGGGTATTTTTTTATCGCAAATTCGATCGTTTCAGTTCTTACATTCAATGGCACATTAAATTCTGCGTCGTATTCGATTGGCAGGAAAATTGGCTTTGCTCCCGATAAAATCAGCCCCGACATTACCGAACGATGAGCATTTCTGGGCACAAAAACTAAATCTCCCACCTTTAACGTCCCAAAAATCATTGTTTGCACCGCTGAAGTCGTTCCGTTTACAAAAAAAATGCAATTATCGGCGTGCCAAAGTCTTGCCGCGAGATTTTGAGCCTCTTTTATGCAAGTTTGCGGCGTGTGCAGGTCGTCAAGTTCTTCCATGAGCGAAACTTCTTGCAAAAATCCTTCTGAAGTCAATAACTTTTTTAAAAATTCATGTGCGCCGCGACCGTGTTTGTGTCCAGGCGTGTGAAATGGCAAAACTTTTTCCGCGGAATATTTTTTCATTGCCTCGACGATTGGTGCTGAAAATTTCATTTAAAAAATCTCCTTTACATGATATAATCACAAAAATTGTAAACTTTGCGGGAGGATTTTGACAGTGATAGATAATCAAAACGACGGCGAAGAATATTTAGGGCGTTTGAAGACGTTAGCAATAATTTTTTTCTTTATGATTGTGATTTTAATCGCGAGAGTTGGTTATTTGCAGATTTATGACGGCGATTACTACGCAAATTTGGCGGAAGGCAATAGAATCCGAATAATTCCAACGACCGCGCCGCGTGGAACATTTTATGACCGAAATGGACAGCTTTTAGTGACGAATCGTCCGGGATTTAGCGTTTCACTGCTACCTTTAACCGCTCCGATCAAGCCGGAAGTTGTCGAACGCGTTTCAAAACTTTTAAACGTGCCAAAAGAAGAAATTGAGCAAAAAATTTCGGTTCATTACGGATTCGATCCGATAAGAATCAGCCCAGATGTCACGCAAGACATTGTAACGATAATCGAAGAGCAAAAAGATTTATATCCTGGCGTGGTAATTGAGGTTCAACCGATAAGAAATTATTATTTAAAGCAGGAAGGCGCACATACTTTCGGTTATGTTAGCGAGATTTCAGACGCGGAATTAGAGGTAAAAAAGGCAGAAGGTTACAAATCAGGCGATATAATCGGGAAATTTGGTTTAGAAAGGGTTTATGACAAAGAAATTCGCGGTGAAAATGGCGGCGAGCAAGTTGAAGTTGATGTTTCAGGTAAACCAATGCAAATTTTAGGAAAAAAAGAGCCGAAACCTGGTTATGACTTAATTTTGACGATAGATCGCGACTTACAGGTTGCGGCGGAGCAAGCAGTTGACGAAATGCTAAATTCTTTGGGCTGTAAAGCGGCGGCGGCAGTAGTTTTAGATCCACAAACGGGCGAAGTTCTAGCTTTGGTTAGCAGACCGGCATTTGACCCGAACTTATTTGCTCACGGCATATCAACAAAGGATTGGAACGCGATAAACAACAATCCGGATCACCCCATGGATAATAAAGCGATAACCGGCGAATATCCGCCCGGTTCAACGTTTAAAATTGTCACGGGAACTGCCGCGCTTGCCGCAGGAAGAGTTGGTTTACATGAATTAGTATTCGACAGCGGCACGCATTGGCTGGTTCCAAAGGGCAATGCGGGTGGCGAGGCTCTCGGCTGGCTAGATTTTCACGCGGCATTGAGTCATTCGGATAACGTTTATTTTTATGAAATGGGCAATCGACTTGGAGCGGATTTGTTAGAAAGTTATGCGCGAATGTTCGGTTTAGGGAGCGTCACTGGAATTGATTTGCCGTATGAATCACCAGGATTAGCAGATTGGAAAGAATATAAATGGGAAGTCTACGAAGACGAATTTTATTTGTCAGAAATAATGGACGCGGCTATAGGACAGGGCTTTAATTTGGTTACACCGTTGCAAGCGGCAATGGTAATGGGAGAAATCGCCGCAAATGGCAAAAGATTTAAACCTCATCTTGTAAAACAAATCGTCACGCAGGACAAAGAAGTTATAAAAGATTTTCAGCCGGAACTTTTGAGCGAATTACAAGTTGAACCGTGGGTAATACAGGCAGTTCAAGAAGGATTGAACGATGTTACTAAAAATGGAACGGCGGCGCGAAATTTTATTGGTTTTCCGTATGAAATAGCCGGCAAAACCGGTACCGCGGAAAATTCTCAAGGAATTGATCACGGCTGGTTTGTCGGCTATGGACCTTTTGATTATCCGACAATTTCTGTAGCTGTTATCGTTGAGCAAGGTGGTTTTGGAGCAAGTTCAGCGGTGCCAATAGGCAGAAAAATCATGGAAGCGGCATTTGCATTAAAAATTCAGCGCGGAGAAATGGCTCCACCGGCTCAAAACGCAAATCAACAATAAAAAATTTTAAAGCCACTGTGCAACGTCGATAGCGTGATAAGTGATGATGATATCTGCGCCGGCGCGTTTCATAGCGGTTAAATTTTCTGTGACAATGCGTTTATAATCAATCCAACCGTTAAGGGCGGCGGCTTTAACCATGGCATATTCACCGCTGACGTTGTAGACTGCGACAGGGCGATTTATTTTTTCGCGAACTTTAGAAACCACGTCGAGATAGGCGAGCGCGGGTTTAATCATGATAATATCCGCGCCTTCCGCCAAATCCAATTCAACTTCCTTTAAAGCCTCGCGGACATTGGCAAAATCCATTTGATATTGCTTCCTGTCTCCAAATCGCGGGGCGGAATCTGCGGCGTCTCTGAATGGCGCGTAATAACCCGACGAATATTTAACGGCGTAGCTCATAATCGACACGTTCTGGAAATTTTTATCGTCGAGGGCGGCGCGAATAGCGGCAATTCTTCCGTCCATCATATCGGAAGGTGCAACAATATCTGCGCCCGCCGCCGCTTGACTGACAGCGACCTTTTGCAAAAGTTTCAGCGTTTCGTCGTTGTCAACGTAATTTCCGCAGAGTTTTCCGCAATGACCGTGGCTGGTATATTGGCAAAGGCAGACATCACCGACGATAACCAGTTCAGGCACGGCTTTTTTTATTGCGGTGATAGCCTTTTGAACGGGCGAAGACATATCCCAAGCACTTGAGCCGATTTCGTCTTTGTATTCGGGTAAACCAAAAACTTCGACAGCGGGAATGCCTAAATCAGAAATTTTTTTTGCCAGTTCAACGGCATTATCAACCGACAAATGATAACAATCGGGCATAGACGGAATTTCTTCACGAACATTTTCTCCTGCCACGACAAAAATCGGATAAATCAAATCTTTTACAGATAAATTCGTTTCGCGAACCATTGCGCGCAGATTTTCATTCAAACGCAAGCGGCGCGGTCTAATTTTAAGCATAAAATCATCTCCAAAAATTTTTCTGTATCTTAACACGCCGAAAATAATTTTAAAACAGCGACAGCAAGCCATAAAAATTTTCAAAAAATTTTTTTTGATAAGCAGGAAGATAAAAAGGCGCGGCGAATAGCACGTTTTAGAAAGTTGCCTTAAAGCGGCGACGGTCGTTAATAACAATTAGTATAAAGATAGGAGAGGGTCACTAATGACAGAAGCAACCACCACAATCCAAAACAAAACCGGTATTCATGCGCGCCCCGCATCCGTTTTCGTGCAGAAGGCGTCCTCGTTCAAATCCAAAGTTCAGCTCAAAGCAAAGGGCAAAACCGTTGACGCTAAAAGCATTCTCATGATCATGAGCATGGGTTTGGTTAAAGGCACCGAAGTTACCATTTGCGCTGACGGTCCGGACGAAGCAGATGCAGTTGCCGCTCTCAAAAAGATGATCGACGACAAATTTGGCGAAGAATAATTTTTGCGCTTGTACGTTCAAGGGAGGATGGTTAAAAGTTTTTTCCGCCTCCCTTTTTGTATAACCAGTGTGGAGGAAAAGTTATGGCAGAGAAAATTAAAGGTAAAGGCGTAATTGCGGGCATAGCGGTTGGCAATATTTTGCTCGCAGGACAGAATCTTGACAGCTTCATTGTCGCTTACAAACCCGGCAAACCCGAAGTTGAAAAGAAAAAAGCGGCGGACGCGCTCGTTGCTGTTGCTGAAAATCTCAAAAAGAGTATCGATAACTTCAACGCGCAGGGACTCAAAGAGCAGGCCGGTATCCTTGAAGCTCACCGCATGATGGTCGAAGATCCCGCAATGAGTGGCTCGATTGACGAACAGATTGATATCAGCGGCTCCGCGCCCAAAGCTGTTATCGACGCTTACGAATCAACCGCGCAGGTTTTTGAAGCTATGGAAGACGAATACTTCCGCGGTCGTGCTGTTGATATGCGCGATGTTGGTAAACGCATTGCGAAATATTTGCTCGGCATTAAAGAGCCCGAAATCGTTGGCAAAGTTATCGTTGCGGGTAAAGACATTGAGCCTTCCGTTATCGCCGGTCTGCCCACCGATAAAATCGCGGGCGTTATCCTCGGCGTTGGTTCCACCACCGCTCATGCCGTTATCATTGCAAAAACTCGTGCTATCCCGACGGTTGTTGGCGTTGGCGACGGCATTGCTCAAATTGCTGACGGCGATCCCGTTATCCTTGACGGCGAAACCGGCGAAGTCTTAATTCGTCCCAGCGATGAAGAACGCGCCAGCTACGACGAAAAAATCAAGAAGCAGGAAGAACTTAAAGCCCACTACGCACAGCTCAAAGATA
>CAJONF010000261.1 GCA_905236665.1 uncultured Selenomonadaceae bacterium
ATAAGAATTCTGCGCTCTGACAATGCGGGCAAAAGCGTTATCGTGGCTGACTGTGTGCAATCGCCCTTTGTGGATAACAGCGTTAAAAATCGCAAGCAGTATCAATATCGTTTGCAATGTGTTTACTACGCCGCGGAAGATGCCGCCAATAACAATGAAAAATTTTTTAACCGCAGGAGCGACGACGAAGTTTTGAGCGGCGTTTGGAATATCGACAGAAATTATAAATACAGCCACGGTTTGACAGTGACATTGACGCCTGAAAGACCGCCTAAACCTGTGGAGGATTTAATTTGTAGCGTGCGTGGCGGGCGTGCCTATTTCAAGTGGAAATCGACGGGCGACTTTTCTCTTTGGTTTAAAGAAGTTGAAAAGGATATACCGATTGATAAAAAGATTTTCGCGCTGGATAAAGTTGACGAAATTTTAGGTAGCGGCGTTGTTTATAGGCGGGCAGAAAGTTCTGATGAAGCTTGCGAATTTTCTTTGACGGGCGAAAATGTAAAAGTTGCAGTTATAAGCACGACGCGAGAATTTGGCATTGTCAACGAAATTTTTACCTGCGCGAACGTTGAGCCTTGCGAAATTGACACGGATAAGACTAAAATAGACGCGGGCGGCTTGCGGCTCATTTTAAAGAGCGTGCCCGAAAATTTATACATGATTCACTACAAAATAAACACCAGCGACGCCGACGACCTTTACGCTACGATTGAGACTGCAAAGGCGCGGCAGATGAATCGCATTTATGCCACAAAATACGCGCAGGATACTTTCATTTTGCAAACGCATTTGCCGCCTAAAGAAATTTTTATCACGGTTATCGGCGAATACAAATTCAGCGACGGGACAGCGGCTTATTCCGCGCCGAGCACGTTGACTTTAAACAATCGCCCGAAAGAAATTATTTCTTATCGGCTGGAGTGGGGAACGAGCGGAATTTTTAAAAAGGAAATTCACGCCAAAGACTGCAAGCTGATTATCGAGAGCAATGCTCACCCAACGCCGAAAATGTTTTTGGTTTGCAGACGCGATGGGCGCATGAATATCGAATTGGGCGATTCGGCTACGCGCACGCTGGGCACAATTCGCAGATATGATGAAGGCTACAGCGGCGGGCGTATTGAAATAGATTTACCAAACGAGACGTGGAAAGAAATTTCGTCCGGCACCGTAGTTAAGCTTTTGACTTCAAAAGAGGACGCCCAACGCTTTGAATTAAAAGCTACGCGCCCCGACAGCTTAACCGTTCCCAAAAAGTAATCGACCGAAGGGAGATTTTTCAATGTTCAGCAAGTCGGCGGTTTGTCCGCACTGCTTGAGAAAATTAACGCTCAGCGGCATGAAATTTTTTTGCGTACCCGACGAAGACAGCCGCCACGAAGTTCATTTGAGTTTATTAAACAAAATAAAAGGACGGCTCCCTGTCTGCAAAAGAAAATTTTGCCGCAACAACGGCTTGACGATTCGCGAGGCTGTCTGCCGCAAATGTGGAGAATCACTGCCGCCGCAAATCCTTTTCCACGACAAATTCTTGAGTTTCTGTGCAGTTGGAGTATCGGGCGCGGGCAAATCAAGCTACATGACGACGCTATTGCACGAACTGAAATATTCCGGCTTGCCGTGGGTTTTGCAGGCAATGGACGTGGAAACGACGCGACTTGCTCAAATGAACGAACAGCACGTTTACGAGGACAGGCAATGTTTACATGGAACAACGGCGGGCGTTTCACCGCGACCACAGCTTTGGACAATCCTTGATAATTCCAATAAGGGCGAAAAAATTCCAACGTACTCTTTGACGATTTATGACGGCGCGGGCGAAGATTGTGAACATATTGACTATACGCCGCTTGATTCTAAAATCAGTTTGTATCTTTCCGGCGCGAAAATGCTTTTGATAATGTTCGACCCGCTGTTGCTTGCTAACGTCCGCGGCGAAATTTCCAACGAAACTTTGAACGCATCTATGGCAACTGAACGTCAGACCAGCGCGCCCGCCAATATGGTCAGCATGGTTAATAATCTGGCAAATTATATCCGCCGCAACTGCAATATCCCGCCCGGCAAAAGAATCGACCGCCGCGCAGCTGTCGTCTTAACAAAGATTGACGCCTTAACCGAAATGTTGAACGGCTTTGCTTCAGGTTCGACGATTTTAAAGGAAAGTCCGCACGTTCAGAGCCGCGGCTTTGTGAATTCTGATAGCGAGATGGTTGATTTAGAAATTCGCGACTGGCTCACGCGGCAGGGTGAAACGGCTTTTCTCGGCGCAATCGACGCAAATTTTAAAGATGTCAGAGTTTTCGGCGTATCAAGTTTTGGTAGACCGCCCGACCTGCGTAAACATTTGGCAAAAGTTCGCCCACATAGAGTTTTAGATCCGCTTATGTGGATGCTTGCCGGCGAAGGAATTATTCCAACGCTTTAAAAATTTTTCTTGCCTTAAAGTCGGCTCAACGTGTTAGAATAAAAAAAATTTTTTAGGAGAGTGATTTATCATGAGTTTTACTTGGCATATTCCGACGAAAATTTTATTTGGCACGGGCAAACTCGCTGAATTGCACAAAGAAGTTCCGCTCGGCAAAAAAGCTTTAATCGTCATCTCGAACGGCAAATCCACAAAAACTAATGGCAGTCTCGACAAATTGCTTGAGGAACTCAAAATTTTGGGCGTCGACTCGGTAATTTACAACAAAATCGGCGCGAATCCGACTGAACCTGCTGTTCAAGAGGGCGTCGACTTTGGGCGCGAAAATAATTGCGATTTTGTCATTGGTTTGGGCGGCGGTTCCGTTTTGGACGCGGCAAAAGCGATTGCAAGCGTGATTCCGCAGAAAAATGGTCGCGTTTGGGACTTCATTTTATTTGGCACGGGCGGAAAAAAGCCGTTGACGGAAAAAGCC
>CAJONF010000262.1 GCA_905236665.1 uncultured Selenomonadaceae bacterium
CCGATTAAACAATCTTGATAACTGGCGGCATAATCGTCGGTGTACCACGGGTCATCAACGTCGCGATGTTCGCCGGCAAATTCCATTAACAAAAAAATTTTCCCGTCGGGGTCGCCGCCGCAAATTTCCTTCATGTCCAAAACGTTTGAACGATCAAGCCCGATAAGATAATCGAATTTTTTATAATCACTGTCGAGCAAAAGTTTAGACGTGCGCCGCGTGAAGGGAATTTTATTTTTTTTGAGTTCGTGAGCCGTGCCCTCGGACATAGGCGTTCCAATCGAAGGATGACAGCCCGCCGACTCAATCAAAAAATTTTTTTCCAGACCGGCGCGGGTGACCAAATATTTCATAACGAATTCAGCCATAGGCGAGCGACAAATATTTCCAAAGCAAACGAAAATAATTTTTGTCATAATTTTACCTCCGCATAAAAAAACGCGGGTGATTGAAACCCGCTGAATAAAATTCTGTAGAAAATTTTTTACTCTGTCGAATCGGGAATGACGATTTCCGGTGCATCGAAGGTTTTATCGAGTTCAAGGATTCTATTTTCTACAACGTTGTATTTCACGTGCTGATATTCTTTTCCGTCCAATTCCACGCCGTCAGCGAATTTAGCTTTTTTCTCCGCTTTGAGTGTAACTTTTCCATAGAAGTCAACAATTTTTTCCTGCCAATTAAAAATCGCCGTGTCGGAATTTATTTCAACATTTTTTTTGCTAACGAAATTAACATTGCCGGTTACTTCGGCGGTTTTCGTCTGCCACTGCAAATAGGCACGCTCGCAACTGAAAGTTATATCGTCCTGCGTGAGCTTAACATCGCCTTCCGCCCAGCATTTTTGCTTAACGACGCTGACAATCGCTTCATTCGCTGTAATTGTAGCTTTAAAGCCGTGATTGTTCGCCACGACGTGCACATTGTCTTTCAGGACATAAACACCTTTAAAAACGTCAAAATACGTTTCACCTGCAGAAATTTCCGGCATTTCGGCAAAGGTTTTACCCTGCGCGATAAAAATCATCAGCAGAGCCAAGCAAAAAATTTTTATAACTTTCATTTGCACCACTCCGAGTTACTTACTAGGATCCAAGCTGATATTCGTTATGATTCGTCCAAGGCGTGCACTTGTCAAAAAGTTCAACGCCCATTTAAAAAAGACCGTCATATTTGTATAAACGCCCGCCAATCTCATCAAGTGAACGAGCATCCATGCGCACCACGCCATAAATCCTGTCATTTTCGGGCTACCAACGACAGCTTCGCCGCGCCCGATTGTAGCCATTGCGCCCAAATCTTTATAGACAAATTTTTCTAAGTTCGTGTCGCCCTTTATGAGTTTCATAATATTTTTGTGGGCAACTTTAGCTTGCTGTGTGGCAACAGGAGCCACTGTGGGGAGCGGACGTTTCATATCTCCATGCATAAACGCCGCGCAGTCGCCGATAGCGAAAACGTTTTTATGCACTGCGCCGCGCACCATTAAATCTTCCTCTATCCAAATTCGTCCGTCGCGAGCACATTCACCGCCGCAATTTTTCATCATATCGACTGCACGCACGCCAGCCGCCCAAATAACAGTTGTAGTGGGGATTTTCACGCCACTTTTCAATGTCAAAACATCGCCGTCATAATCGACAACCTGCGTGTTCAGCATAACTTCAATGCCTTTTTTCTGCAAAACTTTGACAGTATGTTGTTGCAAATCTTCTGGGAGCATAGGCAAAAGCCGCGGTGTCGCTTCGATTAATTTTATGCTCACGTCGTTAAAGTCAAGCAGGTGGAATTCTTTTTTCTGAATGGCGATAAGTTCTGCAATCGCGCCAGCCTCTTCAACACCGGTGGGACCGCCGCCGACTACAACAAACGTCATACGTTTTTTTCTATCTTCGGGTGTACGATAGGGTTTTTCAGCGCGCTCGAATTCGTGGATAACGTGGTTGCGAATGTGAACAGCCTCTTGCAAAGTTTTCATGCCAAAAGAATGCTCCTCGACGCTTTTCATGCCGAAAAAATTCGTCGTTGCACCTGCCGCCAAAACTAAATAATCATATTCAATTTCGCCGTGGTTAGTGATGACGACGTTTCGTTCTTGGTCGACGCCGCGCACCTTCGCCATATAAAGATTGACGTTTTTATTGTCGCGGAAAAAAGAGCGGATAGGATAGGCAATTTCGCCCGTTTCAAGAACAGAAGTAGATACTTGGTACAAAAGCGGCTGGAACAGGTGAAAATTATGGCGATCAATAATCGTGACCTCGACATTTTCTTTTGCGAAGAGCTGACCGATTTTTATGCCACCAAAACCGCCACCAACGATTACGATTCTGGGTTTGCCGTTAGACATATGTGGAAAACCTCCTAAAAACTGTAGTGAAAATTTTAACTTAACGGGCTAAACTATATCGGGAACGTTTCCCGTCTATCTAATGTCTTACCACAACCCATAACCCGTTGTCTTGATAAATGATAACATAAAAATTTTAAATTGCAATAGTCGCAAATTTTTTTTGTCAAGCTATCTATAAAGTGCTATAATCTGCGCGTCATAAATTCAATTAGCAATGCGTAATTAAAAGAAAGTGAGGATTTTTACTGATGGAGAATTCTGCGTTGTCAATGTTGCCGCCGATTATTACAATTATTCTGGCATTGTGGACAAAAGAAGTCTATATGTCGCTGATAATCGGCATTTTTTCCGGCGCAATGCTTTTCACGGGCGGCAGTTTCTTAGAATCAATCGTCACCATGTTTGGCATAATGGAAAGCAAAGTCGGCGGGAACGTCAACATTTTAGTTTTCCTCGTGATTTTGGGTATCCTCGTTGCCGCGATAAGTCGTTCCGGCGCAACCAAAGCTTATGGCGATTGGGCACGCTCTGTAATTTCCGGCAGACGTTCTGCGCTCGGCTTGACCGCGTTCCTTGGTATGCTGATTTTTATCGACGATTACTTTAACTGTTTGACGGTCGGAACGATTATGCGCCCCGTCACGGATAAATTTAAAATTGCCCGCGCTAAATTGGCTTATGTTATTGACGCCACGGCAGCTCCGATTTGTATTATTGCGCCCGTTTCAAGCTGGGCGGCAGCGGTTGGCTCTTCGCTCCCCGAAGGTAGCGGCATTGACGGCTTTGCACTTTTTATCGAGACAATTCCCTTTAACCTGTACGCTATCTTGACTATGATTTTTATGGCGTTCATCATTGTTACCGGTCGTGACTTCGCGACAATGGGTAAAGCTGTCGAAAAAAGCAATGCGAATTTTGAAGTTCCCACCGAATATCAAGAGAACGTCTCGGCAGAACAAATGCACGTTGGCAACGGAAAAATTATTGATTTGGTATTGCCTTTAATCGTTTTAATTGGCGGCTGTATTTACGGAATGTTGTACACGGGCGGAATACAAGACGGAGCGACGATTTCTGCGGCTTTTGCTGACTGCGACGCCTCTAAAGGTCTGGTTATCGGCTCGTTTACCGCGTTTGTATTTACTGCGCTTTTATATCTGCCTAGAAAAGTCGTATCGTTTGAAAGTTTCTGCGGCTGTTTTGGGCAAGGTTTTAAAGCTATGGTGCCCGCGATTTTTATTTTGTGCTTAGCGTGGACGCTGTCCGGCATTTGCGGCAATGATTATCTGAATTTGGGCGGCTATGTCGGAACGGTCGTTAATGAGCACGCCTCGATTGCGGTTTTCTTGCCGGTAATTTTCTTCCTTGTGTCGATTGGTCTAGCTTTTGCCACGGGAACTAGCTGGGGCACGTTCGGCATTTTAATTCCTATCGCGCTGAGCATTTTAACTCAATTTCCTGCTGACGAGGCGGCAAAGTTGCTCGTTATCTGCGTGGCGGCGATTTTATCCGGTGCAGTTGGTGGCGACCACGCCTCGCCTATTTCCGACACCACGATTTTAGCTTCGGCGGGCGCGCAATGTCATCATCTTGAGCACGTTTCCACACAAGTTCCCTACGTTATCACCGTTTCTATATGCTGTGTTATCGGTTATCTTGTCGGCGGCGTCACTCTTAACGGCTGGCTCGGTTTAGGCGTCGCGTTGGCTTGTTTAGCGGTCGTTATGATTGTCGTTAGAGCTAAAGTTTCGGCGAAATAAAATCTCAAACTTTGATTTAGGATTAAAAATTATTTTTATTTTATTAACTTACTTTCTTTTGCAAGCCCAAAAGAAAGTAAGCAAAGAAAAGGGCTCTGTTCCGGCTGAGAAAACATCACGTTTTCTGCGC
>CAJONF010000263.1 GCA_905236665.1 uncultured Selenomonadaceae bacterium
CATGCCGCCTTGAAATATCGGATACTTGATTTTCAGCAACTTACAGATGGCGTTATTTTCAAACATCTAATTTCTCCTCCTCAACGGTTTACGCCGCTCGGCTGTTTGCCTGTGATTAACCTAAATTATACGAATCTGCCGCATTTGTCAATGGTTTTAGTTTTGAGCTTATAGCTTATAAAAAAAATTTCAAAGCGCGTTCTTTATACGATAAAAAACATTGCTGTTTACATAATCGCACGTGACGCCGATAGCCGAACAAATCTCCTTGGCATTTGATGAGCCGTGGCTTATCACACAGCAACCGTTGACGCCCAAAAGCGGCGCACCGCCATTCTCGGAAACGTCCAGACGCTTTGACATATTCCTAAAAGTTTCGGCAATGAGTTTCCTGCCCAAAAGTTTTGCGCCGCCGTTTGCAGTCAATTCTTCCGTCAACAGTTGCATTATCGTCAAGGCAAGCCCTTCACCAAATTTTAAAACGACATTGCCAACAAAGCCGTCACAAACTACCACGTCAAATTTTCCGCGGGGAATATCGCGCCCTTCAGCATTGCCCGCAAAATTTATCGTCTGCAAAGTTTTTAACAGTTTATAAGTTTCCTTGGCTTGCTCATTACCTTTAGTTTCTTCCTCGCCGATATTTAGCAGAGCGACGGAAGGATTTTTTATTTTCAAGACGTGCTCGGCATAAAGCGAACCCATTATCCCGCTTTGAATTAAATGTTCGGGTTTACTGTCGACATTCGCGCCGCTATCCAGTAAAAGAGTAATGCCGCGTGGCGTAGGAATTGGCGTAGCTATAGCCGGTCTGCCAATGCCGTGAATTCTTTTCAAGATAAGTTGAGCCGCCGCAACCGCCGCACCTGTCGAACCAGCAGAAAGTACAGCGTCGCACTCGCTGTCCTTAACCATTTTTGTCGCCACGACTATTGACGAATCTTTTTTATTACGCACGGCGTCGGCGGGATGTTCGCCCATTTCTATAACTTCGCTGGCATGGCGAATCGTTATCGGGAAAATTTTTCCGCACGTTTCAGCCTCCAACTCTTCAGAAATTTTTTTCTCATCGCCGACCAAAATAATTTCGCACGGATATTTTTGAACAGCCAAAACCGCGCCTTTGATAATTTCCGCCGGAGCTTTGTCACCGCCCATGGCGTCGACTGCTATTTTCACGTGTCCTGCTCCTCCAAAAGTTTATGTTATAAAAGAAAATAAGCAGGTTTTCAATGCCTGCCCAAATTGTTTCCGTATCATCAAGCCGTTTCATTGACACTGCCCCCTACATGAGGGCTTCTGATTCCTGAGTGAACTACTCCCGCTTATAAGGAGCTTCCTGAATCAACGAGGTTGCGCTTATGCGTCTTATTTCCTCTCATACAGGCTTTACTTTCCGCAGTCCCTGCGGTAGAGTCGAAACATTTTCGTTATATCCGAGATGAAAGAACTGTCAAGCTCGATTCATCTCGCCGCCTATAAAGGCTGGGAATTTTCGCGCAAGGTGGTTAAAACGGCTTGATAGACCACCAATCAAAAACATATTTTATGCTGTTTCAATAACTTCGCGCCCGTCATAGTAACCGCATTCCAGGCATACATGATGTGGGAGTTTAGGTTCATGGCATCTCGGACATTTTACGTAGTTCGGAGCTTCTAACTTCCAATTTGCACGCCGCCTGTCGCGTCTGCTTTTGCTCAATTTCCTTTTAGGTGCCGCCAACGCTTACACCTCCTTAAACTATTTTAAAATTTTCTAATGCTGAAAGTCGTGGGTCGACAATAAATTTATCGCAACCGCACTCGCCGTCATTCAAATTCGCACCGCATTTGGGACACAACCCTTTACAGTCCGCCTTGCAAAGATTTTTCATCGGCTGCCCAGCAAGAAGTATATCCCGCAAAAGTTCAGTAATATCAATTACATCGTCAACTGCCGCCGACTTTTCAAATTCTTCCTCGAATTCGTGCACTTGATTTTCAGAAGCCGGAGCAAGACATCTGTCACAGATAAAAGACTTTTTACACTCTATCTGCCCGCGAACGACGTAACAACCTTCCGCGTCTTCAACCTCGCCGAAAACTTTTATATCAGTGAATTCGTCTAGAGATTCGCCAAAAAGATTTTCCGCCGTCGCACTGAACTCAAAGGGAGCAATTCCGCCCCTTGCCGTTTGCACTTTCGGCATTTTACAACACCGCCTTTCCCGTGTCAAGGCAACTATTTGGGATTTAGAATCTGGAAATTTTACAAAAAAATTTTTTCTGCGTCAAGATAAGTAGTCGCGTCTAAGGTCTTTCTAAGAAAAATTTTAATCCTTCCCTAATGACAAGCGCAAAAAAAGTTTGTAGAATTAATGCAACAAGTACAAGGGAGGGATTCGTATGTTGCTTATAATGGCATTAATCGGAATCGCCCTTGACGTTCCAAAGGAAATAGTCGGAGGCTTGCTGGCACTTTTCTTGATAAAGGAGTTTGCTTGAAAATTTTTGAGTAAGGAAGTGATAAAGATGAAAAAATTTTTGAGCGGCTTAACTGCTCTGGCAATTTGCGGCGCGTTAAATTTTGGGCTGACAACCGACGCGCAGGCAGCTGAATTGAATTCTGCAATTATAAATGCAACAGAGTATCAAAAACTCGCATCTCCCCATAAACCGCCACCACCACCGCCACGCTATGGACATGATAGACATCGCGATTATCCACCGCCACCGCCGCCTCCGCCGCGCTATCGTGACGATCATCGCAGAAAACCACCACCGCCGCCACCGCCGCCACCACCTAGACCGAAAATTTATCGCGACGGTGAACAACCCCCGCCACCTCCACACAGACGGTAAATATCTTTAAGACAACAGCGTAAATGGAAAGTCAGCCCGCGCTTGCTTTCCATTTTGTTTTGAAAAATTTTTGCAAATAATTTGCTAAGGAATGAACTCTCATGAGAAGGTTAGCGAAAAATTTAATATTGGCGACGTCAGTTGTCAGCGCAATATTTATCGTTGACCTCTCGTGCGCCGGAGCTGCAAGTCTCCCTTATGAACAAACTTACCACGTAGAAAAATTTCGTTCGCTGAATACGAGCGATAGACAATATTTAGACTTTTGGTCGAAATTCCGTGATACGGTTATGCCAGACCCCGACGAGCCTCAAAATAATAATCCGCCTAAAGAAATGGAAAAACCTAAACCGGCTGAAAAACCTAAACCGGCTACGCCGCCACGCGAAGTTAAACCTAACCCTGTTGAATAAAATCTGTTGACATAAAAGACACTCTCGCTTGAGGGTGTAATTTTTTTTAGCAGATGTAGCGGCAGGGTTTTTAATAACTTTGGCAAATTATCTTTCTGCAAAATTTAAAGAATGAGGAAAACTTATGGAAAAAATTTTAACGCTTGGAATTGAAACTAGCTGTGATGAGACGGCAGCGGCAGTACTGCGCGGGGGGCGTGAATTGCTGTCAAATGTCATCTCTACGCAAATTCCCCTGCATCAAAAATTCGGCGGCGTCGTGCCGGAAATAGCTTCGCGAAAACATATCGTGAACATTATGCCGGTTATTGATGAGGCAATCAGCAAAGCGGGCGTTGATCTGCGCGAAATAAATCAAATCGCCGTGACATTCGGGCCCGGATTGGCGGGAGCATTGCTTGTCGGATTATCGGCGGCGAAGTCTCTAGCTTACGCGCTGAAAATTCCGCTAGTTGCCGTGAATCATTTGGAAGGGCATATCTTCGCGAATTTCATTAGCGCACCCGAATTGGAGCCGCCGTTTTTATCACTTGTAGTTTCTGGTGGACACACCGCGCTAATTAAAATGACGGGCTATAATAAATTTGAACTGCTTGGACAATCACGCGACGACGCGGCTGGCGAAGCCTTCGATAAAATTGCGCGTGTTATGGGCTTGCCGTATCCTGGTGGACCCGAAATTGACAAGCTAGCAAAACTCGGCAACCCCAACGCCATAACTTTTCCGCACCCGAAAGTTACCGGCTATGATTTTAGTTTCAGCGGCTTAAAATCTGCCGTGTTGAATTTTTTAAATACCGCGCAGATGAAAGGCGAATCGATTAATTCTGCGGACGTGGCGGCAAGTTTTCAAAAGACGGTAGTCGATACGCTGGCAGAAAAAACTTTATCGGCGGCAGAAGAATTTAAACTTGATAAAATTGTTTTGGCGGGAGGAGTTGCGGCAAATTCTTCATTGGAAAAAACTTTGCGCACAGCTTGTCAACGGCGCGGCTTGGAATTTTTTTACCCGTCAAAAATTCTATGCACGGATAACGCCGCAATGATTGCTTGCCGCGGTTATTATCAGTCGTTGGAAAAAATTTTCGCTGATTCGACGCTAAACGCCGTGCCAAATTTAGGGCTTTAAGGAGGATTTATCATGAAAAAATTTCTTTCAACGCTAGTAATTTTTGTCTTTGCCGTGTCGTTTTTTTCTGTAGTGCACGCAATGGATTATCAACTTGAACAAGTCGTCGTAATAAGCCGACATAACCTGCGCAATTCACTAAAGGCGGGCGACGACCGCGGGCTTTTGACATTGCGCGGCGGCGAAATGGAAACGCTTATGGGACAATATTTCGAGGCGCGGTTAAGGGAGCAAGGACTTTTCCCGAAAAACGCGCAACCTAATGTCGGAGAGGTTCGTTTCTACGCGAATTCTTATCAGCGGACAATCGCCACGGCAAAATATTTCTCGGCGGGTGCATTTCCAGTCGCGAACATTCCGATTGAATATCATCGTGCCTTGGGACAAAAGGATAGAATTTTTCTGCCACCGACCGATCCTGCGCTTATAACAAAACTTTTAACCGAAGGCAACGCTAAAAAATTATTCGCCGATATGCAAAAGGAATTCGCAACCGTTGAACGTCTCACGGGTGAAAAATTTAATCCTGCCGACAGTTCAATGAAAATCCGCACTGAAGCCGTTGAGTGGGAACTTAAAGGCTCGGCGAAAAAACTTAGTCTTGCCGCTGATGCCTTGCTCATGGATTATTACGATGAAAAAGTTTCTTACAGCGATTCTGAAATGCGCGATGTGGCGAAAATTTCTTCGTTGCTGATTAACACAAACTTTGATCGCCCGCTCGGCGCAAAAGTTTTTGCAAGCCCGATGCTCGCTGTCATTTCCGACGAACTCAACACGCCCGGTCGCAAGTTCAGTTTCATTTGCGGGCATGATTCCAATCTTTCCAACGTGTTGACGGCTATTGGCGTGGAAGATTACAATTTGCCAGGCACGATTGAATGGCGCGTTCCGATTGCTTCAAAGATTGTTATCAAAAAGTTTCGCGGTTCCGACGGCAACGAATACGCCCGCTTTAGTCTTGTCTATCCAGCCACCGCGCAGATTGTTAATCGCGAAATGTTGACTCTTGACAATCCGCCAATGAAAGTTCCGTTGAAATTACGCGGACTGCAAATGGTTGACGCGGACGCTATTTATAAACTCTCGGACGTTTTACAAAGACTTTCTGACGCGCAGATTGTTGACGGTAGACGTGTTGCTTGATAAAAAGGAGAAATTATGGAACTTAAAAATCTTGGAAAAATTACTGAATACAAATACGATTACGCGCCCGAATTTTTGGAGGCGATTGAAAATAAAAATGTCGGCAGAAATTATTTCGTGACGCTGACCAGCGATGAATTTACTTGCCTTTGCCCGATAACTCATCAGCCCGATTACGCTACGATTAAAATCCGCTATATTCCCGACGCAAAACTTGTTGAGAGCAAGAGTTTAAAAATTTATCTGACGAGTTTTCGCAACCACGGAACTTTTCATGAAGACGTTATAAATAAGATCGCCGACGACCTGATTAAACTTTTGGAACCGCGCTATTTGGAAATCGAAGGATTGTTTAGTGTTCGCGGCGGAATTTCTATCGTGCCGTTTGTAAATTATGGGCGCGGAGAATTTGAGGAAGTAGCTAAAAAAATTTTGTTGGAGAGACGATGATTAAACAAAAAAAAATCGCGCTGATTAACGACGTGACTGGATTTGGACGTTGTTCAGTAACGGTTGAATTGCCGATAATTTCCGCGCTGAAAATTCAAGTTTGCCCGTTGCCGACCGCGCTTTTGTCCGTGCACACGGGCGTTAAAAATTATTTCATGGACGATTTTACTGACCGCATGGAAAATTACGTTGACAGCTGGCAGAAAAATAATCTGACGTTTGACGCCATTGCCACCGGATTTTTAGGCTCCGCCGCGCAGATTGAAATTGTTCGCCGCGCCATAAAAAAATTTCCCGCCGTCGTGATAATTGATCCCGTCATGGGCGACCACGGAAAAATTTATAAATCTTATACGCGGGAGATGTGCCGACGTATGCGCGACCTGTTGGAATTCGCCGACCTTATCACGCCGAATTTAACGGAGGCTTGCGAACTTTTAAACATTCCCTATCGCGGCGTTGTCTCTGATTCGGAACTGACAACCATGGCGGCGAACATTGCGGCTAAAGCTCGCGGCGGGCGCGTGGTGATAACGGGCGTGACGCTAGACATTGACGACGGCTCGAACATCACCAATTTTATTTTTGATCGCGGACAAATTAATTTCGTGACTTCAAAAAAACTCGGCAGTGATCGTTCAGGCACGGGCGACGTATTTTTTGCTGTAGTGGCGGCGTCTTGGCTTAACGGTGAAAATTTAGTTGAGGCGACGCGCAAGGCGGCAGATTTCGTTGCAAAGTGCATTGTTCACGCCGAAAAATTAAATCTGCCCTGGAATTGGGGCTTGCCATTTGAAGAATTTTTGACCGAACTCTAGAAGAGGTTCATTACAAAGTTTTTCCGTCGTGCAAAAGTGCCGTGCGATTTATTTTGGCGGCGGAAATATCTGCAGGGAAATCGAATTGTTCGTGCAAAATTTTTAAAACTTCGCTCGGCTTGAGACTTCCTTCCGGCGTTATTTTTACCGAAAATTTTATCAACAGTTCGCCACCGGCAAAAAATATTTCCACGCGTTCAGCCAGATATTTTTTTAATTCAAGTTCACGGGTTTTCTTCGGCGTCACGCGTGTGAATTTTATTTCGGGCGTGACGTTGAAATTTTTAACCGATAACTGCGCGGCGTCAAAAAATTTTTCATCGAACGGCAAACAAACTTCATAGCGCGACAAGTCAACCAGCGACATTACCGGCTTTGGCTTGCCGCGTAATTTTTTTAATCGCAAAATTTCTGCGCCGCGTGGTAACTGTTCGTTCAGACGTTTTAAAACTTCCGGCTCGTCAACGGGCGCGGATAATTCAAAGTCAACGTATTCGCAATCGCTCGTCACGCCAACTGCTAATGCCGTTGCAAATGAAACTTTCAAATGCGGATTGAAACCTTCGCTCCACGCGGCGGGCAATTTACTTCTTAGCAACGCTCGCATGAAGACGTTCATATAATCCAGATGACTGAGCACGGCAATTTCTGCACCTTTACGAATCTGCGCACGATATTTTGTAGGAACTAGGAACAAGGAACTAGGAACTAGTGTTTCTTCGGGCGGAAGATTTTTTTCTTTGTCAAAGTCAACAACGCGAACGCCCAAATTCATGCAGACGCCACAACCCGTACAACTCGTCCGCCGACAATCACGAGTAGTTTTGCCAATTTGAGATTTTTCCCACTCGTTAAGCAAAAAATTTTTATCCACGCCCGGCGAAGTATTTTCCCACGGCAACGGCTCCCAAAATTTTATTTCACGCCCGCTGAAAAAGTTCATGTCAATTCCACACGCTGTAAACGCCGCCGACCAAACATCGGGCTTGAATAAATCCGACCAGCCGTCAAATTTCGCACCATTTTTCCACGCCGTCTCAATAACTTTTGCAAGCCGCCTGTCACCACGAGCCAACGCGCCCTCCAACACGGAAAGTTTTGCATTGTGATAGTTGTAAGTTATTGCCTTGTCGCAAATCAAACTTTTTAAAAACTGTTGCCGCCGCTCAAATTCTTCCGCAGAAATTTGCGCCATCCATTGAAAAGGCGTGAACGGTTTTGGTACAAAGCAAGATACACTAACAGTAACTTTCACATCGCGGCGATTTTTTATTTCTCGATAAAGATTCACAACCTTTTGAGCAAGTTCGGCAATGCCGGCAATGTCTTCATCAGTCTCGGTTGGCAAGCCCATCATGAAATAAAGCTTAACCGTCTTCCAGCCCTTAGCAAAGGCAGCGGCGCACGCGTCAAGCAAATTTTTTTCCGTAACATTTTTGTTTATCACATCGCGCAGACGTTGAGTACCGGCTTCAGGCGCGAAGGTCAAACCACTTTTGCGCACGGCTTGAACTTTTTCTGCCAAGTCGATTGAAAAGCTGTCGATTCTTAAACTCGGCAGGGAAAAGCTAACTTTCTCGTTGCGGAAATCGCTTTGCAAATCGTCAATCAATCTGTTAAGGCAGGAATAATCAGCACTGCTTAGAGACGTTAAAGAAATTTCGTCCCAACCGCTCGAATCAATCAGCCGCCGCGCCATTTTACGCAGAGTTTCTTTGCTACGTTCGCGGACGGGGCGATAAGTCATGCCAGCTTGACAAAATCGACAGCCACGACTGCACCCGCGAAAAAGCTCCAGCATCGCTCTATCGTGAACAATTTCCATGAACGGCACAACGGGTTTTTCAACGGACGGCGTAGCGTCAAAATTTTTCACGACGCGTTTTAAAATTTTCTGCGGAGCGTTCGCCTCCAAAATTTTCATGCCGATAAAATTTTTTTCATCATAGAGCGGCTCGTAAAAACTCGGCACATAAATTCCGCAGACGTTCAAAAGATTTTTTAGAAAGCCGCGCCGCCCACCGACCTTGCCGAAATTTTTCCACGTGATAAAAGTTTCGACGACTTCGCCAAAAACTTCTTCAGCCTCGCCAACAATAAAGAAATCAAAAAAATCCGCAACTGGTTCGACATTATAAACGCAAGGACCGCCGCCGATTATAAACGGCTCATCATCACCGCGCTCCAAACTGTGCAAAGAAATTTTCGCCAGGTCAAGCATATTTAAAACGTTGGTGTAAATCATTTCGTATTGCAAAGAAAATCCCAGGAAGTCGAAGTCACGAACATTGCGCTTTGATTCCAGCGCGAACAGCGGGATATTTTCATCGCGGAAAATTTTTTCAGCGTCAATCCACGGCGCATAAACACGTTCGCAGAGAGTATCGGCGCGGCGATTTAGAATCGAATATAAAATCGCTAAACCCAGATTCGACATACCGACTTCGTACACATCCGGTAATGCCAACACAATGCGGCAAGCAGTCGCGTCAAAATTTTTCGTGACGCTGTTAAATTCGCCGCCGGTGTATCTGGCGGGCTTCATAAGTTCAAAAAGATTTTTCATCGTGTCACCTAGAAAATAAATTTTTGTCTGTGCATATTTATATTCAGCAGAATTGCGATTGATAAAATGTTCGTAGTTAGCGAGCTGATACCATAACTCATAAGCGGCAATGGAATACCCGTGACAGGCATAATCCCCGTTGTCATTCCGACATTAACCAGCACATGGAAAGCGAGCATTGACGTTATCCCCACGGCAAGCAATCGCCCGAATACGTCGCCCGCCTCTTTAGCAATGTGTATGCCGCGCCACAACACGATTAAATATAAAATCAACAGCACGACCGCCCCGACAAAGCCCAGCTCCTCACCGACGACAGCAAAAATAAAATCCGTGTGATTTTCCGGCAAAAAGTTTAGCTGACTTTGCGTGCCCTCGAATAATCCTTTGCCGAAAAGCATTCCCGAACCTATTGCAATTTTTGATTGGATTATGTGATAGCCACTGCCTAGCGGATCGACATTCGGATCAAGAAAAACCATGATTCGCATTTTCTGATAGTCTTTTAAAAATTGCCACAGTATCGGCATAGACACCACGCCGCAAATAGCCATGCCAACTAACATTTTCCACGGCATTCCACAAGCGATAATCATTCCGAAAAAAATAGCCATGAAGACAAGCGACGTGCCTAAATCTGGTTGCTTTAAAACAAAAAAGAACGGGAGACAGACATACGCAGCGATAGGTATCAAATCTTGCAAGGTGTTTATTTTTCCCATGCGATCTTCTAAAAGCGACGCCATACAAATTATCATCAGTAGCTTTGAAAATTCGGACGGCTGCAAGCTTATCGGTCCGATTTGAATCCAGCGTTGTGCACCTAGTGCCGCGTGCCCGAATATCATAACAGCTACCAGCATTATCAAATTAAAAGCGTAAAGAATTTTTCCATGCTGAGATAATCCGCGGTAATCAAAATTCATGAACAGCACTGCGAATAATGCGTTTACCAGCGCGAAAATTCCCTGCCGTTGCACGAACCAGAATCGCTCTTCACCTGGCGTGTTTATGTGAGTTGCACTTGAGATGATTATAAGTCCATATATGACAATCGCCGCCGCCGAGCCTAGGAGCGCAAAATCTATACGGCGCAAAAATCTTTTACTGTCTGCAGAAAAAATTGCCAAGAACAACACTTCCTTTGAAAAATCTGCAAAAATGATTCTGCCGCCATGGAAATTTTCCTGCTACAGATTATTTTTTTGCAATGGTAAAAGATGTTTGTTATAATGACGCGCATGAAAAGGAGGAAATTAATTTGGATAATGTATTTGATACTTTAACAGAACGCGGATTTATCGCGCAGTGCACCGACGTTGACGAAGTAAAAAAATTGCTCGGCGAAAAAAAAGTTACATTCTATATCGGTTTTGATCCGACGGCTGACAGTTTGCACGCGGGGCATTTTATCGCGCTCATGGCAATGGCTCATATGCAACGCGCAGGACATCGCCCGATTTGCTTAGTGGGCGGCGGCACCGGCACTATTGGCGACCCTTCCGGTCGTTCAGATTTGCGTAAAGTTATGACGGACGAAATTATAGAGCACAACTGCGAATGTTTCAAAAAGCAAATGGCGCGCTTTATCGATTTTAGCGACGGCAAAGCTTTAATGGTGAACAACGGCGACTGGCTCCGCAAGTTGGGTTATATCGATATTTTGCGCGAAGTCGGCGCACATTTCACGGTTAATCGTATGCTTGCCGCCGAATGTTATAAACAGCGTTGGGAAAAAGGCTTGACGTTCCTAGAGTTCAATTATATGGTCATGCAGGCTTATGATTTTTACAAACTCAACGGCGATTACGATTGTATTTTGCAAATGGGCGGCGACGATCAATGGTCAAACATCATCGCAGGTGTTGAACTCACGCGGCGTAAGACAGGACGTTTGGCTTATGGCTTGACGAATAAACTTCTGCTAAAATCTGACGGCTCGAAAATGGGTAAAACTGCTGGTGGCGCACTCTGGCTTGATGAGAATAAAGTTTCGCCTTATGATTTTTATCAGTATTGGCGCAACGTGGACGATGCTGACGTTAAAACCTGCTTGAGTTTGTTGACATTCGTACCAATGGACGAGGTTAATCGCTTGTCGAATTTGAAAGACGCGGCGATTAACGAAGCTAAAAAAGTTTTGGCTTACGAGGTGACAAAGCTGGTGCACGGCGAGGACGCGGCGCGTCAAGCTCAACAATCTGCGGCAGAAATTTTCGCCGGTCAAAGCTCTGATAATATGCCAAGCGTCGCAGTAACAGACGCGGTCGGGAAAAAAATTTTGGACGTGTTAGCCGCCGCAAAAATTATCGAATCAAAAGCAGAAGGTCGCCGGCTCATCGCGCAGAACGGTTTGACGCTCAACGATAAAAAAGTTTCCGACATTGATTATATTTTCACTGCAAAAGATTTCCCAGCCATTGTTCGTAAAGGTAAAAAGAAATTTTTTAAGGTGGAGAACGCATGATAAAAAAATTTTTTATGGTAACACTGGCGGTGAGTTTAATGTTGACAAGTTCAGCACAAGCGATTGATTCCCGCGTTGAATCTGCAGTTCAGTGGGCGATTGAAATTGCAAACGATCCAATTCACGGCTATTCGCAGGGTGCAGAAAATGCTACGCCCTCTCACCCTTACACAGGCTCGCGTGAAGGTCCCGACTATGATTGCTCGTCGCTGGTTTATCATGCTTTTCAAAACGCCGGCTTTGACATTATCGGCGCATGGCATAAAAATCCCGAATATATGAAACGCTACAACGGTAGGCAATTTTCCGGCGATGCTGATACAATTTGGGACGATTTAAAAGTTTTGGGCGGCTGGCAAAAATTTTCATGGGCTGAAGTGGCAGATAATCTTCAGCGCGGCGATATTCTCTGCCGACCGCAATTCCACGTGGCAATTTATATGGGCGACGGCTTGACGGTTGAAGCTCGCGGCGTAAACAATCCGACGGGCATGGGACGTTACGAGACCGGCGATCAAGGCGGCGAAATTGATTTTTATCCGGCGCAAGGGCGCGGTTGGATTGAAGTTTATCGCTACGTGGGAACAGAATGATTAACGATTAATCTACCGCGAAAAATTGAGCCGTCATGGATGACGGCTCGCCCGCGCAGAAAACGTGATGTTTTCTCAGCGGGCACAAGTGGTACGATTAGTTGCAACGTTGAAAAAGTTGAGTAGTAACGCCCCCGCGAGGTGCCCATTCTTTTGTAACTTTTCTTTGGGCAAGCAAAGAAAAGTTTTTCAACATAATAACGGCTCGCCCGCGCAGTCATGAAAAAATATTCGCCCCTGCAAGGGGTTTTTCTTTGGACGAGCAAAGAAAAAATAGATTCTAAACATAAAAATAATTTTAAAGTTAAGTTAGCAAATCGCCAGTCGATTATAAATCAATAGCCCTTATTCACTGTTGACAGCCTCTATACATTGGCGATAAAATTTTCAACAGGAAGGGGGCTTTTAAATTGCCGATATACAACGCGCAGATTTTGAAGATTGACGCGGCGGAAGTTCGTCGATATGCGGGCTTGAGGAAGGCGCAAAATTTCGGCGAAAAAAATATCCTTGACGTTTGCCAAGAGGCTTTGCTACTTTTGGAAGTGCGCGGTGCGTGGGAAATTTACAATTATAAAAATCAAACTGTGGCGAGTGAGCCGCCCTTTACAATCTTGAGCAATTCGGTTATAAAACATTTAGACGGTTGCGAAAAAGTTATCTGTATGGCTACAACAGTCGGCGCGGCGATTGAGCAAGAAATTACAAAAAAATTTGAGCGCGGGGATTATTTAGCGTCGGTGCTGTTGGACGCGGCGGCAACTGCGGCGGTTGAACAGGCGGCTGATTTAATGGAAAAAAATTTCGCGGCGCAATTTTCTAAAGACGGTTACAAAATGCGCTGGCGATTCAGCCCAGGTTACGGCGATTGGAATTTGACGGAGCAAGAGAAATTTTTTAAAATCTGCGGCGCGGAAAAAATCGGTTTGCATTTGACTTCAGCGATGATGTTGGAGCCGAGAAAATCTGTCACGGCGATTATCGGTCTGGAAAAAATTTCCACACAAAAAAATTTTTCCATTCAAAAATCTTGCGCGAATTGTAATAAGCTTGATTGCTCAATGAGGAATTAAAAATTTATGATAAAGTTTTTCAGGGAGATGTTGCGAAATATGAGACGAAACGACCCGTGTTGGTGTGGCAGTGGCAAAAAGTATAAAAAATGTCACGAAGACTTTGACGCCAGAATCGGCGAAATAAAATTTATCAAGGCAAAAAATCAAGTTCGCCCGCCAAAAAGATTGATTAACAACGCGGCGGACATTGAAGGCATCAAACGGGCGGCAGTTATAAATACGGGAGCACTCGACTTGATGAACGAACTTGTTAAAGAAGGCGTTGATACCTTGACGCTGAACAATGCCGCGCATGAATTTATTGTCAGCCACGGCGCGAATCCCAGTTGCCTAAATTTTGAAGGTTTTCCTAAAAGCATTTGCATTTCTGTAAACAACGTCGTTTGCCACGGTATCCCTTCGCGAAAAGAAATTTTAAAGTCCGGCGATATTCTAAACATTGACATAACGACCGACCTTGACGGATATTTTGCTGATGCCTCGCGAATGTACACCGTTGGTGAAATTTCTGCAGAAGCAAGGCGATTAATCGATACCACGCGGGAAATTATGGAGGTTGGCATTGCGGCGGCTAAACCGTGGCATTTTGTCGGGGATATCGGCGCGGCGTGTGGAAAAATGGCGCATGATAACGGCTATTCCGTTGTCACGGATTTAGGCGGACACGGTGTCGGGAAAAAATTTCACCTTGAGCCGTTCGTCAGCCACGATTGCAAAGCGGAAACCGGTATGCTTTTGGTGCCTGGGATTGTTTTGACTGTTGAACCGATGATTAATGCTGGCAAAAGCAAAGTCACTGTCGATGATGACGACCATTGGACGGTTCGCACGGCGGACGGAAGTTTATCTGCGCAGTGGGAAAAAACTATTCTGATAACCGAGACCGGCACCGAAGTTTTAGCCAGCTGAGGAGGAGTTATCGTGAAAAAAATTATCATGCTTAAAATCGAAGGCTGTCCATACTGCGCGGCGGCTTTTCGGGCGATTGACGAGCTTAAAAAAAATTACGCGGCAGAAATTGAAATCATCGACGAAAATTTTCAGCCGCAACTCGCAGAAAAGTTCACCGACTATTATTATGTGCCGACCATGTATGTTGACGGTAAAAAAATTTATGAAGCGCACCCCGGCGAAACTTACGACGAATGTTTTGCTAACGTGAAAAAAGTTTTTGAGGTGGCAAATGAGTAAAGCAGTAGTCCTTTCAAGCGGCGGGCTGGATTCGACGACGTGTCTTGCCATTGCCGTGAAAAAATTCGGCGCGGAAAATGTTTCTGCCCTTTCAATTTTTTACGGTCAACGCCATTCAAAAGAACTTGGGGCGGCACGAAACGTTGCAAAATTTTACGACGTGGCTCATTACGAATTGGACGCCGCAGAAATTTTCCGCAATTCCAATTCAACTTTGCTTGACACTTCGACTGAACCTTTAGAGAAAATTTCCTACGCCGAGCAAATAGAAAAGAACAATTCGCCGCGTATTTCTACTTACGTTCCCTTCCGCAATGGGCTGATGATTTCCATGGCGACGAGCTTTGCAGATGGGCTTTATGATGAGCCGATTGAACTTTATGTTGGCGTGCACTCCGATGATTTTGCCGGCAATGCTTATGCCGATTGCAGTGCAAAATTTATCGCGGCGATGAACGCGGCAGTTAGAATCGGCACGTATGAAAAAATTCACATGGTCGCGCCCTTCCTTTGTCAAAGCAAAGCCGATGTCGTGAAAATTGGCTTGGAAATCGGCGCACCGTATCATTTGACGTGGAGCTGTTACGAAGGTAGCGATAAACCTTGTGGAAAATGTGCTACGTGTCTTGACCGCGCCCGCGCCTTTGAACTTAACGGCGTCAAAGATCCGGCTTTGTGAAAAACCGCCTGAAAATTTTTTGAACAACATCTTGCAAATGAAAAACTTTTCTGCTACATTTAGGCGGCGGGAAGGACACAGATATTTTCGATAGAAAAATTAATCTGGTTCTAATAATCCTCTAATCATTCTAAAATACAATTCCCGTTAATCCCATTAAACAAAATACACGCCACAGTGCCGAAGGGCTGTCCCCGCAGCTTGGTCGGCGGCAAATAACCTGCGGTGCCCACCAAGCACACGCAAAGAGAAGGTGAGATATGAAGAAATAAAACAACTATTCTACAGCAAACAGAAACGGAGGCGATGGAGCCTCCGTTTTTTTGTTGCTATAAATTTTTTTTTGACTTATAATCGGCGGCGAGGTGATAAAAATGCGCGGTGCTTATCTTATTTCTTCTAACGGCAACCCGTCAATCGGCGGCGGTTGGAACAATCAGCAACTTTTGAAAGACTGCGGACTTGTGCCGTATCTTTTACATAAAAACCACGGTTTTCATTCGGTTATGGTTGGCATAAAGGTTGACGCAGATTATCCTTATCTGGAATATGTTCGCGGGCTGGAGCTGGATTTTTTGCCAGAAGACACGCTTAAAGCGCGGATTAATTATATCGATTCACACGCTGGCTATATTGACTTGCTGATTTTATACGGGGCTTATCCCGCTTACATTCCGCTAGTTGAACATTATAAAAAAATTCGTCCCGACGGAAAAATTTATCTCGCCACGGATATGAACATTGCTTGGGGTGATAGAATTCCGCACGAAAATCCCGCTTATAAAAATTTTCTTCATTCTTGCGACGTTATAGCCGCCAGTTGCCGTGCTACGCAAAAATATTTATCGGCGAAATGGAGCGTACCCGTCGATTTGATTCGCAACGGCTGGTATAATTTTTTTAAGGTTAAGTTCGACGACGTTAGCAAGGAAAATATTATTTTAACTGTCGGGCGAATCGGTTCCAATCAAAAACAAAATCATATTCTGCTTGAGGCGTTCGCTAAGGTTGCAAAAGATTTGCCGAATTGGAAAGTTCGATTGGTCGGCGGCATTGAAGAAAATTTTAAACCGTACATTGAAAAATTTTTTTCAGCACATCCAGACCTGCGCGAACGTGTGATTTTTACGGGACTGATTGAAAATAAATCCGCGCTCATGGAAGAATACAAGCGGGCTAAAATTTTTTGTCTAAGTTCAAATTTCGAGGGTGCACCGAACGTAGCGGCTGAAGCTCTTTTCGGCGGCGATTTTGTAATTTGTTCTGATGTTGACGCGGCGGGCGATATGACTGATGATGAAAACTGCGGAAAAATTTTTCCCATTGGCAATGTCGATGCGCTGGCTAAAATTTTTTTGAACGTTTGCCGCGATGAAAAATTAATTTCCAACGGCGGACGAAATGCCCGCGATTATGCCCGTGAACAATTCGACGCAAATAAAATCGTGGCGCGGCTGAATTATCTGCTGTATGGAGGTGACGCAAATTGAGCAAAATAAATTATTCCGGAGGAAAATATTTTTTGGAGGACGGCGGGCAATTTTCCTTGCTCGTGGATATTCGCACACCTTCCGAAAATAGAAGCCGCGTTCATTCTCACCAGTTTAAAGAAAAAGGCGGCGTAGAATTTCCGCTGACAGAGATAGTCAAAGAGGCAACGAAAAATATTTTTAAGAAAACGCCCGAATCACTCGCCCACGTCGTGACATACTTTAGAATCGTCGCCCGCCTATTAAAAAAGCCGCAAATACATTCCATGCTGTGCATAGGTAATTGGTCGCCACTTGATGAATCGCTCGCAGAAATTTTGCCGCAATTTAATCCAGTCAATAAATTTTACTGCCTATCAGAAATGCGCCCACTAGGAAAATTTCCGTCGGTTAATTTTATTTTTGCGGAGGGCGGAGAATTTCCCTTGCCAGAAAATAAATTCGACACGATAATTTTATCTGAACGGCAAATCCCGTCGTTGGAAATGTTGTTGGCAGTCAAAGACTATGGAAAAATTTATTTCACCGCGCTGAATTCTAGCATAGAAGAATCGCTCCAATCCCTGTCAAAAATTTTTCCGCTGACAGCAGAACTTTCACTGTTAGAGTTAGAAATTTTGCCGCACTTCCGACAAGAAATTAAACGCCATACGCCAGCGGGAATTTTAGAAAATAAGAAATCCGAAATAATTCAAGTCGTCTCAACATTGCCGGACGTGATAGAAAAATTCCGCACATTGCCGCGTAAAAAAAGAACCGCCGTATTGGACGAATGCATTTCCGAAATCAGTCGCGCAGAAAAAATTTTGGCAGAAATTTTTCCCGAACTCCACAGCGACACGATTAAATTTAATTTCAATGTCATGAAAGAAACTTTGATTGATTTGCGGCTCGACAACGGCTCACTTTCCCGCGTGGACAGGCAATATAAAATTCTTACACAAGATTTTGAACAAGCATGAGGAGGAATATTTTTGAAGTTTAGAAAGAAAATCGCTATGCTTATGATTTTGGCGATGATTCAAATTCCCTTTCCAACTTACGCGGCAGAAGAAGATAAAGAACTTTCACTGATTGCCGCTGAACAGGAACGCGAAGAAGAACAGCTCGGCGAAATAAATCCCGCGCTCACCGAAAATATTTCAACCGATCCGACTAAGGAGACCGATAAAGACAAAAAGGAACGTAAGAAAAAACTTAAACAGACGCGTAAAGAGAAGGAAAAAGAAAATCAGCGCAAACTCAAGGAAGCAGCCGATAAAAAATCTGATGAAAAAAAGACTAAAGACATCAAACCGCGTGAGGAAACAGTTATCATTGATGCGGACGAACCGGAAATAAAACCTGTGCCGCAGATAACTGAACCTGAACCGCCGCAAACAGTTGAAATTGTCAGCACACTGGATCAAAAAATTTCATACGCGAATTTTACTGAAGTCGCCAGTGCCGTGAAATTTATTCCGCTGTATATGCCGCGCAAATCCGGTTACGAAATCACTTCGCTTTATGCGGGGCAGGGCATTGCTGAAGTTCGTTACGGGCGCAGGTGGGAGCCGACTGTCTCCTTGACAGTTAGAACTTATCGGCGGGCGGACGGTGAGGAATTGCAGGACATCAGCGGCGTTCAGGGCGTAAAATGGCGCGTGGACACTACGACTGGCACGACTATTTACATTGCTAAAATTTCTGAAACGCAACACGTCGCGGCATGGGCTGTTGGTCACTACACTTTTTCCGCGCAGTCAGAAAATTTATCGTTCGCCGGTTTTCATTCGCTTGTTGCCGATGAACTTGTTGAGTTGTCGACGCATTATTATTTAGATTTGTAAACTCTGTAAGGACTTCAGGATAATCTGCTAAAATAATTCGCGAGGAGGTCTTAACATGGGGTTTTTTGACAGATTAAAAGCGGGCTTGAGTAAAACCCGCGAAAAATTTATTGACAAGATTGACGAAATACTTCACGGCTCAACGAAGATTGACGATGAACTTTTGGACGAATTGGAAGAAACTTTGATAACTTCCGATGTGGGTATTGCGACGACTGAAAAACTTATAACCGGATTGAGAAAAGGTGTACGAAAGGCTGAAATAAATTCTCCCGCCGATGTGAAAAATTTTTTGTCGAATCAAATCCGCGAAATTTTAACGGAAGAAGAAAGCAGTTTCATCAGCGTAAATCCGCCGCACGTTATTTTGATGATTGGCGTGAACGGCGCGGGGAAAACTACAACGATTGGTAAACTCGCCGCTTATTACAAATCGCAGGGCAAAAGCGTGATGATGGCGGCGGCAGATACTTTTCGCGCAGGAGCGATTGACCAGCTGGAGATTTGGGCACAGCGAACAGGTGCGGCGTTCGTCAAACATTCTGAAGGCTCTAATCCCTCAAGCGTGGCTTTGGACGCCGCACGCTCCGCCGTGGCACAAAAAATAGACGTTCTACTTGTCGACACAGCAGGACGTCTGCAAAACAAATTTAATCTTATGGAAGAGTTGAAAAAAATCAATCGGATTCTCGGCAAAGGGATTCACGGTGCGCCGCATGAAGTTTTATTGGTGCTTGACGCTACGACAGGACAAAATGCTTTGCGCCAAGCGGAATTATTTTCACAGACGGCGGGCATTACCGGCATTGTCTTAACAAAACTAGACGGCACAGCAAAGGGCGGTATGATTATCGGTATAAAAGAACAGCTCAACATTCCCGTAAAATGGGTTGGCGTGGGTGAACGGCTCGACGACTTGCGACCTTTCAACGCCAAAGAATTTGCTGACGCTTTGTTCAATATAACTTAAAAACTTTTATATTATTAACTATTTCCGACGCGGCGAGCGGTCGGGAAATTTTTTTTGCGCAAATTTTCATTTCGGTTAGCCGCGCAGGATTTTTTAAAAGTTCTGCGATTACTGCCGAAATTTTTTTATCACCTACGGAAATTGCCGCACCATGTGATATTGCATATGCCGCGTTAAGAGATTCGGGGCCGGGTATTGGCGCGTGCAAAATCAGCGGTAGCCCTGCCGCAAATGCTTCTGTTATCGTCAACGCGCCGGGTTTCGTGATTAATAAATCTGCCGCCGCCATGAGTGAGCATATATTCGAGACATAGCCGAGCACTTCGACGGGGTGAGAAATTTTTTCGCGCAATTTTTTTAGCCGCGCCAATAAATTTTCATTTTGCCCAGCCACCACGATAATTTTCAGCGGCGATTGAACTTTATCCAATTCTGTCAGCGTTTCTTCAATCGAGCCGAGTCCTAAACCGCCTCCCATAATTAAAATCGTGGCTCGTGTCGCTGAAATTTTTTCCACTGCTTGAAATTCTGCACCGATTGGAATTCCCGTGGCGAAAATTTTTTGTCCCGTTCTGCAATGCGTGGCGAGTTCCCGTTGCATTTCTTCTGTAGCCACAAAATACGCGTCGACTTCGCCATAAATCCAAATTTCGTGCAGTGAATAATCTGTCAGCACCGCCGCCAGCAAAAAATTTTTTTCGGATTTGGCGTGCAAAAATTTCCACAGCGAAGCCGCCGCCTCCGGAAAAGGGTGAGTGCAAATCACTGCGTCGGGGCGAAATTTTTTCAGCAGGCGGGCAAATGGCAAATACATCAGCGCGGCACTTAAAAATCTTGCAGATACACCAACTTTTTTTCCGTCCGCGAATTTGTAAATCCTGTCGTAAAGGTCGGGGATAAATCGCAACGCCGCTAGATAAATTTTTTTCGTCAGCCAATTCAGCATGGAAATTTCTTTTGACATGAAGTCGACAACCTGCGCGGATTCGCCGAAAATTTTTTGCAGAGCCTCCGCCGCTTTAGTGTGACCGGAACCGATTGACGCCGATAAGATTAAAATTTTCACGCCGTCAACCCACCGTCAACGCTCAAAATTGCGCCGGTTATAAAACTCGCCGCACTTGACGCCAGAAAATAAATCGCCTCCGCAACTTCTTGAGCCGTGCCGATTCTGCCGAGCGGATAAATTTTTGCCAAATCATCAAGTGTCGAGCCGGAAGTTTTCATCTGCGTCAAAGTTAGCGGCGTCAAAATATCGCCAGGTGCAATGCAATTCACGCGCACGGGAAAACTCGCCAATTCCAAAGCAAGCGACTTCGTAAATGCAATGACCGCGCCTTTGCTGGCAGAATACGCCGCACAAAAATAATTTCCGCGAATTCCCGCATCACTCGCCACATTTACAACCGCACCGCGACTTTTAATCAGCTCATCAATAGCCGCCCGCGTCACAAAAAAAGTTCCCTTGACATTCGTGGCAAAAATTTCGTCAAAAGTTTTTTCGTCCGTGAAAGTTATCGCGCCCTCATGATAAATCCCCGCGCTGTTTATCAAAACGTCCACGCCGCCGAAAATTTCTACCGTCCGCGAAATAATTTTCTCACAATCCGCTACACGCTGAACATTTGCTGAAATAAATTCAAAGTTCCCGCTGAGTTCGTGTTTAATCTTGTCAAAACGTTCACGACTTCTTCCGATGAGCACACAATTAAAATCATTTGACAAAAAAATTTTAGCCGCCGCCAATCCGATACCAGACGTGCCGCCCGTAATTATCGCTGTCTTCAAAATTTCTCCTCCATACGAAAAAAAGCGGTTCCTAAAAATTTGGAGCCGCTTTAAAATTTTTATTTACGTTTAATCTCTAAGTTCGCAGGAAATTTTTGTGATGATACCGTTGACGACCTTGAATTCAATCTTTTTTGTGCGGTCGGTGCTGTAATATTCGTAATCGGTGTCGTCGTAATCGCGATCAACTTTATCTGCCGTGCCATAAGAAGAATTTAAAATTTCCGCCGATTGACCAACACGAACTCCTTCGGGCGTCATTATTGTATCTGAAGTCGTGGAAACTTTTTCGACAACGCCGCGCTCAATATCAACTTTGAAATTTTTATATGTCCAATCGTCGCCGTCTTTATAAACGGGTTGACCGAATGCGTTCACCAAATCATTGACGCTCATTCCTGGATAAATGCTGCCCAGCGCAATTTTTCCGCCGTCAACCGCCGCCATGCACAGCGACGAACTTAAAATCATCGCGCCACAAAGAATAGCCGCCAAATTTTTAAACTTCATAATGTGAACCTCCAAAAAACTTTACTGCTCGAAACGCTTAACGAATACGTCCACCGTTTCAGGATAGCCGAAGTAGAAACCTTGAATAATATCCGCGTTGCAAACATCGCGCAGATAAACGTAAGTTGCTTCATCTTCGACGCCCTCAATGCAAACTTCCATGCCGACTGCGTGGCACAACATGACAACGTGTTTGACAAGCTGGCGATCGTATTCGCTGTTCAAAAGGTCTTCGACAAAGACGCGATCGATTTTTATCTGGTTGCATTTGAAGTTTTTAAGAAAACCGAGATTGGAATAACCCATGCCGAAATCGTCCATAGAAATTTTTATTCCTAGGTCGTGGAAGGCTTGGAACTGTTTATTGACATAATCCCAATCGTAAACGTTGTGACTTTCTGTCAATTCAAAAACCAGCGTGCGCGGATTAATCTGGTGGCGTTCAATGCAATCCTTAACAAAATCGTAGAAGGTGTGCTCCTCAAGTTGATAGAGCGAAATATTTACGCTGACTTCAAAGTCCGGCATGAACTCCTGCCACTTTTTAGCAGTGATAATCGCATTTTCTATAATCCAGTGCCCAACAGGAATAATCATGCGGGATTTTTCAAGCAAGGGGATAAATTGCATGGGGGCGACTACGCTACCGTCTTTATCATACCAACGAAGAAGAGCCTCCGCGCCGACAAGTTTACCGGTTTTTGCATCAACCTGCGGCTGATAGCACAGGAAAAAGTCTTCGCAACCGCGGGCGATTGAATTCTGCATAAGATTTTGCATACCGATATCATAACGCCAACGGTCGTAAGATTCGCTGTCAAAGAAAGAAATTTGATCTTTACCTTTTTGACGTGCGAATTCCAAGGCAACTTCAGCATAGCGCGTCAAATTAATCACGTCGTCCGCATCATCAGGATAGAATGCCGCGCCCGCTGACGCTGTGCAGTAAATCGTATCTTCTATGTTGCGAATTTCGCGCATACAAAGCTGAATACTCGAATAAATAATTTCCAGCTCTTCAGGATAAACTTCCGATACAAAGAATGCGAACATATCGCTATCCAATTTGTAAAGGCGGATATCGGGCGGCAAAATGTTTGTGATGTCCTGCGCGAGCTGTTTTAAAGCGTTGTCGCCGAATTCGTAGCCGTAAGTTTCGGTGATAAGTTGGAAATTGTCCAGCCCGATGAGAACAACCGCGCCGTGCACGTCAGGTGAACTGTTTAACTCCTTCATCAAATCGACATGGAAAGAATTTCGATTGAGCAAGCCGGTCACATGGTCAGCTTTAAGTTTTACGTCCATACGAGATATAACGCCCGCGACTATTTCAGGTTGCCCGAATTCATCTGCACCTGCCGTCATTCTCAATGAAACCCAGCCATATTCACCGTCGCGATTTAGTAAGCGGAACTCACCGAAAATTTCGACGCCGGGATTTGACGAATCAAGCTCGCTCATTGCCGATTCAAAAATTTCGCGGTCATCGTGCCAGATAAACGGCGTGAGGAGCGTGGCAAAATCTTCTACGACGTTATCGGAAAAATTAAAATCGCGCCGGAAATTTTCCGAGATCATGACTTGTCCGCTACTTACGTCGACGGCAAAAATATATTCGTCCGCAGAATTCTGCAGAGCCTCAAAATAAGTTTTGATTCGACCTAACGGGGAATCTTCACCGAGTTGAAATAAATTTGTGTTCATTGTCATCTTCCTCTTGAATTTATCGCGCTTATTTCTTTCAAACCGAATTCGACGCGCCGTTAAAACTTCCTGCAAAATTTTTAGCTAATTCCCTACAATCAGTTAAGAATTAGGGATTAGGAATTTTTTTTAACACCTAACTCCTAACTAACAAAAGATTTCCGCGGCATTAAAAATCGGGCCGTCCTTGCAAACTTTTTTTCGACCGCTGACAGTATCAATCGAACAGCTAAGACACGCGCCCAATCCACAAGCCATGCGCTTTTCAAATGAAACTTCACACGGCAAATTTTTTTCTAAAGCTATCTTCGCCACGCCACGCATCATAACTTCGGGACCACAAGTAAAAATCTCTGAATATTTTCCCGCCGATAAAACTTCCGGTAAAAAATCTGTCACGAATCCTTTTTTAGAGTAGCTACCGTCATCAGTCGTGATAAAAATTTTTTCAACGTGCGGGAGAAATTCTTCTTGCCAAAATTTTACTTCATCACTTGTGCGCCCGCCGATCAAGACATCAACAGAAAATTTTTCCGCCGCCAAAAGTAAAGGTGCTAGCCCCATGCCGCCGCCGACTAAAAGAATTTTCCCGCCATGAGCAGAAAAGCCATTTCCAAGCGCACCTAAAATATTTAACCGTTCGCCCGCCCGCAATCGTGATAAATTTTCTGTGCCGCGTCCGACTGCTCGATAAAAAATTTTTACACGACCACCCGCCGTCGACGCTATGCCAAACGGTCTGCGCAAAGTGAATTCATCAGAAATTTTTACTTGAACAAATTGTCCCGCCCGCGATATTTCTGCCAATTCGGGCGCGTCGACTATCAGCCGGAAAATTTTTTCTGCAACTTCTTCGTTCGATAAAATTTTTACATTAAAATTTTTCGCCATGAATTTCCCCCCTAATTCTTGATTAATATAGCATTTACATTTGCTCAGCGTCAAGGACGGCGCGGCTTGCCAAAAACTTTTTCGACAATTATACTGGCGCGGGAGGGATTTAATTTGATAGTCTCATGGAATACGACAAACGCTTGCAATATGTATTGCGCCCATTGCTACCGCGACGCCGGCTGTAAGGCGACCGAAGAACTTTCTACCGCCGAGGCAAAGGAACTTTTAAACCAAATCGCCCGCGCAGGTTTCAAGATAATGATTTTTTCGGGCGGCGAACCTTTAATGCGCCCCGATATTTTAGAATTAGTCGAACACGCCACAAAATTAAAGTTAATCGCGGTTTTCGGGACTAATGGCACGCTGATAACTGCACAGTTGGCAAAAGATTTAAAAGCGGCGGGTGCTAAGGGCATGGGAATTTCTTTGGACTCCCTAAACGCCGATAAGCACGATAAATTTCGCTCATTCGTAGGCGCGTGGCAGGGCGCAGTTGACGGCATGAAAAATTGTCTCAATGCAGGCTTGCCCTTCCAAATTCATACAACGGTTATGGATTGGAATCAACACGAATTGGAAGCCTTGACAGATTTTGCAGTAAAAATCGGCGCGAAGGCTCATCATTTTTTCTTTTTGGTGCCAACAGGTAGAGCCGCAACGATTGAGGAAGAATCTCTGCGCGCTGAAGGTTATGAAAATGTTTTAACTCGGATAATGAAAAAGCAACAAGAAGTTTCTATTGAACTCAAACCGACGTGCGCTCCGCAGTTTTTAAGAATCGCTGACCAACTTGGAATTAAAACGCGTTTTAGGCGCGGGTGCCTGGCTGGTTTAAGCTATTGCATTATCAGCCCGCGTGGAAAAGTTCAGCCGTGCGCTTATCTGAAAATGGAACTCGGCGATGTGCGAGAAATTCCCTTCGATGAAATTTGGCGTTCAAATAAAGTTTTAAAGACGCTCCGAACTTTAGAATACAGCGGGAATTGCGGCGGTTGCAAATATAAAAATAAATGCGGCGGGTGTCGAGCGCGGGCGGCTTGTTATCATGGTGGCGACTTTATGAGCGGCGAACCATGGTGCAATTTTAATAATTAAAAAGTGGCTAGCGACTAAAATTTCTAATCACTAACCACAAATTCTTCTTTAAGTAAATCGCCAAAACGCATAATTTCTTTTTTAAACTGTAAACGTATTGATGTCGTCGGACCGTTGCGATTCTTCGCAATGATTAGTTCGGCGATATTTTGATTTTCAGTGTCGTCGCGATTATAATATTCGTCTCGATAAAGAAACATGACAATATCCGCATCCTGTTCCAAACTGCCAGATTCGCGCAGGTCGCTGAGCTGAGGTTTTTTTTCAGCTCGCAATTCCACGCTTCGACTTAATTGGCTTAACGCGAGAACCGGTACATTCAATTCCCGCGCCAATGCCTTAAGTGAACGCGATATTTCCGAAATTTCCTGCTGACGATTCATTTCACTATTACGCGTGCGCTGTCCCTGCATAAGCTGTAAATAATCTATGACGATTAAATCTAAACCGTGCTCGTGCTTTATTCGCCGCGCCTTTGACCGCAATTCTAAAAGAGAACTGCCCGCCGTGTCGTCTATGAACATTTTCAACTTTGATAATTCTTCCAGCGCGTTAATTAATTGGTTCATGTCGTCATCAGAAAGATTGCCCGTGTTCAAATGCAGAGAATTCACACCACTACGCGTGCTTAATAATCTGTTGCCTAATTGTATCTTGCTCATCTCCAAGGAAAAAATCGCTACGGTTTTATTTTTTTCAGCGGCGTTCACTGCAATATTCAATGCCAGTGCAGTTTTTCCCATAGACGGACGGGCGGCTAGCAAAATTAAATCCGACTTTTGCAAGCCGTTTAAAATTCTGTCCAAATCAATTAAGCCGGTCGGCACGCCTTCCATTTCACTGGGGTTGTTGTGAATGTGTTGTATCCGCTCAAAAGAACTCTGCAGAATTGTAAACAGTCGCTCAAAGCCGGTTTGATGATTTTCGGAAGTCACAGATAAAATTTTTTGCTCCGCGCCCTCCAAAATACTTTCAACGGTTTTTTTTTCTTCGTAAGCTTCGTCGGCAATCGTGCGCCCAGCGACAATCAGCCGCCGCAATATCGCCTTTTGCCTGATAATTTTAGCATAGGAGCTAGCGCGAGCTGTGGAATATTCCAATTCAAGCAACGAATATAAATAGGCTCTGTCTACGCGTGCAAGTTCGTCACTTCCCTGCAATTCTTGTTCCGTCAACAGAATATCTACCGGTGTCCCGCGATTGTACAGCCTAACCATCGCTTGGAAAATTATCCGGTGTTCTTCGCGATAAAAATCATCTGCACTTAAAATGTTGGCGACCGTCGGGATAACTTCTCCTTCTTTTAACATCATTGCGCTAAGAAGTTTTTTTTCCATTTCAATCGCGGTTGGCATTTCCCTTCCGGTCAAAATTTAAACCTCCACTTCATTCGATTATCTGAGCAAGGACGCGGCGAACCTCTTCCATATCCACGCGGGTATTGTAGCAAGGTCCATTCGGGCGAATGTTCAGCACACCGACCGCCGGCAACGGATAAACGTCTTGAATACCGCTCATCAAATCACGTTCGCAGGCAATCGCCAATACAGCTTGCGGGCGATTTTTTTTGACAACTTGCCGCGCCAATGTTCCACCTGTCGCCACAAAAAACGTAAAGCCCAATTCATCAGAAAGTTTCATAAGGTCTCCAACATTACAGCCGCCACAACGTTTGCAGTTATTCGGATCACGTGTGATTTTATGCGGACAACTCGACAGCTGCAGACAATGCGGACTTAATACCAGTAATCTTTTAGCCGGAACTTTTATGCCGCTCTTCATGAAAATTAAATTGCTCACCGCCACGAACGAGCCTTCAATTTGCCGCCGCTTAATGCCAAAAATTTTTCCAATACGCACAGCTACGGGAAACAAAAATTTTATAAGTGCAAAGCTGTAGCGGTGAAACAATTTCAGCGTCGGCAAGCCTTTAATCGCCAAAACCATGTTGCAGACCGTACCAAATGAAAACGTCGAAATAAAAATCAGGAATGCGCCGAAAACCGCCGGTAAGTATTCAAAAATATTCGCTAGACCAGGGCAACAGATAATCCACAAGCCATAAAGTGCTAGTGCAACAAAAAATTCTGCCGCCAGCAACAAGCCTAGGAATAATCTTTTTTTCGGGCGCACCGCCGCCAATGTCCTTAACAAAATTATCACCACCTGCAAAAAATTTTCAGCAGTTGCCCGCGTAAACAAAGTTCAGATGACGCTTGGCAACCTCAACAAGTTCATAAATTTTTTTAACGGGCGTCGGCGGGAGATTCGTAACTTTATAGCGCGGAAAAAATCTGCTGATGTGCAACGGGATATTTTTAGAAATTTTCGCAAGCCACGCCGCCTCTTTATCCATATCTTCAAGCGAATCATTTAGCGTCGGCACAATTAGAGTTGTAACTTCGACGTGGCAACTTTTCGCGGTAAGTTCAATCGTTCGGCGCACAGTTTCAAAATCGCCACCCAACCACGAATAAATTTCTTGACTAAAACCTTTTAAATCAATGTTCAGCGCGTCAATCAATGGCAAAATTTTTTTCAGCGCGGCGGGCGAAACCGTTCCATTTGTCACCAAAACGCTTTTCAAGCCCGCGGCTTTTAAAAGTTCGGACGTATCGCGGACAAATTCATAACTGATGAATGGCTCGTTGTAGGTGAACGCGACGCCGATATTTTTTTGCGGCAAAAGTTCTTGAGCAAGGTTTGCAAGTCGTTCAGGAGAAATTTTGCGCGTCGGGAAAGTTGAATCAGCCATAGAAATTTCAAAGTTCTGGCAAAATGGGCAGTTCAAATTGCAACCGTAGCTACCGACTGACAAAATCCTACTACCGGGAAAAAATTTATACAATGGTTTTTTTTCAATTGGGTCAAGCGCAATGGAAGTTATCTCACCGTAATTGAGCGCGGTAATTTTTTTGCCGTCATTAAATCTTGCGCGGCACCTGCCAACCTCGCCTGCTGACAATCGGCAATGATGCGGACATATTTCACAGACAAGTTTATCATTCATGACGTTACCTCAAAAAATTTTCTTTAGTTCAGCAAATTATTTTCGTAGACTTGTCGCAGAGCGGCTAAATTTTCAGTGTTCCAATCTTTTCTGCAAATCCATGCCACATCATTTATAACCATAGTCTCTCGATCTTCTGCCGAATAATTTTTCCACAGCGGCGTTACATAACTTTTCGGCTTACCGGTCGTGGCAAATGATACCCACGCCGCCTGAACTTGTCTAATTAATTTTGCGGAAGGATTCGGCTCAATTTCGGGGCTGGGATTTCCAAAGACAAACGGCAAATCTAGGGCGTGGCATGAACCTAAATTTTCGACGGGCGATTTCTGATTGAACAGATAAAAATAAACGTCGTCGAACGCGGATTGATACTCGGCAACCAATTCATGACCAATGCGCCAATCCAACTGATTTGCAAATTCAAAATAACGTTTAACCTCGTCAAGCTCCGTGTGATTTTTTTGCCAAGTATTGTAAAGTTCTTCTCGGTAAAAAAATTCGCCTTCATACATAACCGGAGTGAACCGCGCATGGATTTCCGGCATATTCCTAACAAATGTTTCATCGTAATACAAAGTCCAGTAACGATATTCTTCTTGCATGGTGCCCGTTAAAAGTTTAATGCCGCGAGCCGCACCGTCCTTTAAAGCTCGGAGCGGGTGCATAGGTAAAAATTTTCCGTCGCAAGTCGGCATATAATCAAGATCCATTGAAAAATCGCGCTGGTCAGAAAATTTTTCATAGGTGGCGATAAGTTCTCTGGCGGATTTTTTCATCATATCGGACATATTTTTATAGCCGCCAAAATTCATGAAGTCCTCGGCAAATTTAGCCGAGTAGTTCGGATCTTGATAAAAAGATAAATGCCCCGACTGCGCGATAACTTTGTTGAAAAGATTTTTCGCGGCGGGCGTAACCATTAAAAGCATTGCGGATATAGATCCGGCACTCTCACCAAAAATCGTCACGTTGTCAGGGTCGCCACCAAAATTTTCAATGTTCTCTTTAATCCACGTCAACGCCGCGATTTGATCTTGAAGTCCAAGATAGCCCGTGCCCTCAAAATCAGAATCAATACCTGCGAAATTCATAAAGCCGAAAATATTCAGGCGATAATTTATCGTGACGATAACCACGTCGCCACTTGCCGCCAAATTCGCGCCATTATAGAGCGGGTCGCCACTGCCGCCATTTATAAAAGCTCCGCCGTGAATAAACACCATAACCGGTAAATTTTTTTTATCACTGTTCGTCCAGATATTGAGCGTCAAACAATCTTCACTTTGCTTGAGTAGGGAAGCTGGCTCGACGGAGTCGCGGTCTTGCATAGGCGAATTACCGAATTTTTTTGCGCTGAACTCTTTGTCGCTCGGATTCAACTTTTCGGGCGTGTGCCAGCGTAAATTTTTTATAGGTGGTTTAGCATAAGGGATACCCAGCCAAGTTTTAACGCCGCGTTTATCGATAAAGCCGTTAAAAATTCCGTAGCGGGTCTTGATTCTGCAATTTTTATTTGCGGCTTGAACGGTACTAGAGAAAAAATCCGGCGTAGCAAATGCCAAGGCAGTTAAGGCTGTCATCTTTACAAAATCTCTGCGCGAAAAAATTTTATCGGACAAAGCTCATCTTCCTTTCAAAATATCTTGTCAAAGTTTAAATCAAAATACTTCAAAAGTTTATAAAAAAAAATCAGCAGTAAGATTTTTTCCTAAATGCTAACAATTAAAGTTGCTAAAAATTTATATGAAACGATTTAATTCTTTAAGCGCGAATTTTATCAACTGTTCAGTCGTAGAATTTTTCGGAGCTTTGTTAAATGCTGAAGAAATTTCTGCCGAAGTGTAGCCCAATGCGGACAATGCCTCTTCAGCCTCGTCAAAGGGTGTAGATTGAATCGGTGCGGGCTGAAATTTTTCTGCTGAAAAATTTTCGGCGAGTGGTTGAACTTTTTCTTTTAACTCTAACAAAATCCTTTCTGCAGATTTTTTTCCGACGCTTGGCAATCGCATTAAAGTTTTTAAATCTTGAAGAGCTACAGCTCGTGCAAAGTCCGCCGCAGAAATTTTTGACACGATAGCCAGAGCACTTTTTGCGCCGATGCCCGAAACCGTCAACAGCAATTCAAACATCTCGAATGCCGCTTGATTGTTCATGCCGAAAAGTGTTATTGAATCTTCGCGAACTGCTGTATGAATAAAAAATTCTGCCGCCATTCCGGCTGATAAATTTTGCCGCGTCTGTGCATCCACGAAAACTTTATAACCGACACCGTTTACATCTAAAATGCAGGCGTCGTCGAAAAGGAATTTAACTTTGCCGCTCAAATAACCAATCATAAATTTGCCTCTAAAAAATTTCTACGTGCTAAGCTGTTCGCCTCGTGACCTGCCGCGATTGCTATTGCTAAAGCGTCCGCGGCGTCATCAGGTTTAGGTGGCTCATCTAGGTTTAAAATTTTCGTCACCATGTAGATAACTTGTTCCTTTGTTGCGCCGCCATAACCCGTGATTGACAGCTTAACTTCGTTTGGCGATATTTCCACAATATCAAGATTATTTTGCGCCGCACTCAGAAGAACTACTCCTCGCGCTTGTCCAACGGGAATTGCGGTCGTTGCGTTTTTGCCGAAAAAAAGTTTTTCAATTCCCATAACTTGTGGCTGAAAATTTTTTATCAGCGCGTCCAATTCCGTATGAATTTTTAAAAGTCTGTCCTGCATACGGGCTTTAGGGCTGGTAGTTATCACGCCGAATTTTTTTGCGATTAATTTCCCGTCGACTTGTTCAACAAAACCATAACCGCAAATCGCCGTTCCAGGGTCAATCCCCAATGCCAACATCTCATCACCAATTCTAAAGATATTTTGGATAGCTGAACCGCCCCGCCTTTTTATCGCTAATTAACTGATCGATAGTGTTAATGACTTGCCGCGCAGAAATTTTCTTTTGACATTCATAAGCGCGGTCAGTTCCTGCGTAATTTGGACAATATTCCCATGTTCCCCAAGTGATATTGGTGTTACAGTGACAGCCAAAACAAACAAGCCGATTGACAACGCGATAGGGCGTGGAAAATTCGTACCAAGGCGGTGTTATTCCGCTGATTAAAATAGCAGGACAGTTTGCCGCCCAAGCTAGCCACGACAAGCCGCTTGATCCTCCGATAAAAAAATCTGCATAAGCAAGGAGATTTATTCGCTCGCTCAAGGGTATGTTGCCTGTAAAATCTTCTGCACCTTCGGGCATTTTTACTGTTAAGCCGTGGTTAGTTTGTTCAGCGTCTTTATCAATACACAG
>CAJONF010000264.1 GCA_905236665.1 uncultured Selenomonadaceae bacterium
CGGCAAGTCGTCTTTGGCGCAAAGTTGTCGTTGACGTTGCAAAGGATTATCCCGAAGTCGAACTGAATCATCTGTACGTTGACAACGCCGCCATGCAACTCGTCCTGAACCCGAAACAGTTCGATGTTATCGTTACGAACAATATTTTCGGCGATATTTTGAGCGACGAGGCGGCGGTAATCGGCGGGTCGATTGGTTTAATGCCCAGCGCGTCAATCGGCGAACTAACCAGCCTTTACGAACCGATTCACGGCTGCGCTCCCGATATTGCCGGAAAAGACCTTGCAAATCCGATGGGAACGATTTTAAGCGCGGCAATGCTCCTTCGCTACAGTTTGAAAGAAGAAAATGCCGCCAAAACGATTGAAAATGCGATTGATAAGACTTTGGCGGACGGTTGGCGCACTGCCGATATTTATTCTGATGGTTTTAAGCGCGTCGGAACCGAAAAAGTCACTGAAATTATCTGCGACAACCTTTGAACCGAAAAAATTTATCCCCGACGCTCAATTCTGAACATCGGGGAATTTTTTTGCATAGATTTACTAATTGTCAGCCTTTGTAGCGAGTTTTTACTTGCCCATTGCTGTTTGTTGCCTTTCTTAAGCTTCTGATTAGCCAAAAAATCGCGGTCAGCGTCGTTCATCTGCTTGCGAAGGCGTCTTTTTGCGCGGTTATATTGTTCTCTCAAATCCTCAATTTTGCGTTCGTTTTTAATCCAGCTTTGAAGTTCGGAATCGTCGACATTAACATTAACGGTGACTTTCCAAACGATAATTTGCGTGTCGTCATTGACTGTTGCGCCAACGACAGCCACAAAAAGCACTCCGAGCACGACAAAAGCCACTAAAATTTTTGTTGAAACTATAACACAGCGGATTGAAATAAAAAGCGCGAAATAAAAATATCTGTGTAGAATTTTTTACACTGCTGACATTTTCACCGCATAAGTCATCGAAATCATTATAACAATATTTAATTTATTCGCCGATTTGCTCGCTATCTGCGTCGCCTTCCGACGATTTAACGATATCTTGTTGCGGGAAAAGTTCGCTGATTCGTGCGTCAATCTCCGCGGTATTCGGAACCCACGCGCCGTCATCATTCTCTGTGCCTGGCAACATCAACGTTGCTGGCGGATCTGAACTCATTTTGCGCAAGACGTTTGCCAAATGCGCCGAATCGAAAATTTCTGCGCTGGTTTCCATTCTGTTGCGGAAAATATCGGCAATGGCGGGCAATTTGGGTATCGTTTCAAGCTGAAGAACTTTTGCATACAGAGCCTTGATAAATTTTTGCTGACGTTGAACGCGTCCAACATCGCCTAATTTTTCACCACGATAACGCAAATATTTTTGAACTTCTTCGCCGGAAAGGTGCTGATAACCTTGCGGAATGTGGATCGACAAACCCGCCGCCTCGTCGTCATAATCCATGTTCTCTTCAACATAAATATCCAGCCCGCCTAAGACATCAATCAAATCCGCGAATGTTTTCATGTCAATAATTATGTACTGGTGAATTGAAATGCTTAAAAGTTTCGATACTGAACGAACCATGGCATTTGCGCCGCCCCATGTGTAAATAGAAGCAATCCTCCCAGAATAACTGCGCGAATTTATCCATGTGTCGCGGGGAATGGAAATTATCCGGCTCTTTCCCGTGTCATTTGAAAAACTTAAAAGCAAAATTGTATCAGCTTCTTGCCGCTCACCTTCATCTACGCCCAGGATTAAAACGTTAGTATAGCCCTCAAATTTCGGATCAGCTTGTCCCATGCGGGCAGTCTTGCGGTCGGTGTAGCCTTGATACATATCCGCGAACTCACTATAAACGCGTGTGCCGGCATTGTACACGGTGAAACCTACAAATAAAATCGCCGAGCCAATTAGGCACAAAATCACCAACGTGAAAATCAGACGGAAGAGTTTTATCCTGCGTCTGCGATTCATGTTTTTGCGTTTCTTTTCAATGTTGTCCTTGGTTGTGTTAGCCATGAGGGTTCTACTTTCTATCAGTTAGGAGTTATGAATTAGGAATTAAAAAGTTTTTCTTTAACAATAAAAAATTTCTGGCAGCAACAGTGTCTGGGTGTACCAGCGAATTTTTTTGCACGACAAAGATAATCGACTCGCTGAATGCCGTCAATAAAATTTCGTCAAGTTCGGCGGTCTCTGACAAGGTGCGCAGTTTTTCCACGCCAGGATAATTTCTGTTGGGTTCTATCATGTCCGCGAAATAAATAATTTTGTCAAGGGTGGTCATGTCGCGTGCGCCGACCGTGTGCCGATAAATCGCTTGGGAAATTTGAGCATCATCCACGCCGTAAATTTCTTTAATCATCTGCGCACCTATGTACGCGTGTAAAAGCAAGGGCATAGTCTGTTCAACCTCGCCGATTTTTATTCCACGAAGTTTTGCTTGGGCGGGCAATTCGTCATTTTCAAATTCGCGTGCGCAATCGTGTAATAATCCTGCGACATAAGCTTTTTGTATATCCGCGCCGAATCTTTTTGCAAGCTTAACCGCCGTATTTGCCACGCCTATAGAATGTGCGAATCTATTTTTTTTCAACCGCCGTTGAAGTTCGCGCCGAATTTCATCAATCGTCATGTCGTTATCTCCAAATCATTTCCAGCAAGTTTTAAAATTTGCTTTTCCGTCCAGCCCGTTGCTTTAATGATATATTCAATAGGTGTATTTACCTTCAAAAGATTTTTTATCATTTCGAGTTTGTTTTCCAAACGACCTTC
>CAJONF010000265.1 GCA_905236665.1 uncultured Selenomonadaceae bacterium
GCGCCAGTTCTTTCGAGTGATGTTGCGAACTGGTTCAAAGCCGCGTCTTGAGTTTTGACACGCCACGCCGCAAGCTTAGTAGCCAGCTGAAATTTTTCACGCGGATAACGTTCAACCAATGCTTGTCGAATTGCGTCTTCAGAACCGGGATAAGCCCATGCCGTGTCAAAATATGTAAACCCCTTCGACAGGAAAAGATCAACCATTTTTTTGACTTGCTCAAGGTCAATGGTCTCGTCTTCCAAACGTGGCAATCTCATCAAACCGAAGCCCAACTTCTTAATTTCTTCGCCGAGATAAGCCATGTTAAAACCTCCTAAAAAATTTTACGCGTTATTTAAATCGGGACGCAGATTTTTTGCACCGCCCAAATAAACGTGGCGAACTTCATTTTGTTTTTTATCAATGTTCGCCAAAATTAAAACCCGAATACAAAGCGGCAACGAATTTTCCACGGCAGGTTCCCGCGTGTCAAAAAGCGGCATAAATCGAAAGGCGGGACGGGTTCTTAAAGCCGTGCTCGGAAATGCCGCTGTTAAATCTTCTGTCGTTGAAAAAATTATCGCACCGACATTTTCTACTCGCAATTTGTTCTGCGATAATATTTCTGTGACAAGTTGGCACGCCGCTAAGCTTATTTGTTCCTGCGAATTTTCGTCGACCGTCACCGCGCCGCGAATCCCCCGCATAGTCATCGTTACCACTCCTTAAAGCTTGTACTTATCTTTTATCTGCAATTTAACAGTTTCATTTGCTAAAAATTCTTCGTAACCGGAAATTCTGTCGATTGTGCCCTGCTTTGTAATATCCATTACGCGGTTTGCTATTGCCTCAATAAATGCGCGGTCTTCGTCTACAAAAATTACCGTGCCTGGGAATTCGCCCAAAGTTTTTTCTAAAATTTCAATCGTCGGCAGGTCAAGGCACGCTGTCGGGTTGTCTAGCAGTAAAAAATTTGCCGCACCGAACGCCAGCTTATCGAACTCGGTTTTTGCCGCCGCGCCCGTGTAAACTCTGGGCATAGAAAAAACTTTCACGCCCTCTGAAAATTTTATTCGCCCGCGCAGACAGCCGCCTCGCTCATCGTTATCTTGAAAGGCCACCGCTAAAGCCTTTAAAAGTTTCGATTTGCCGCGTTCATTTTTGCCAACGAAAGCAACTTTTTGTCCTTGGCGAATAGTGAAACTCACGTCTTTGAACAGCGGCTCACCGTCGCGAATTTTTAGCAAGTCGTCAACTTCAAGGACAATCGGCACCTCGCCCGAAGGAGTTTTTGGCAAAAGCGGCGCACAATCAATTCTTATCGGCTCAATCTGCGAATTGCCAAGCGAAATCATCCGCGAACACGTCTGCCTTAAAAAATATCTGTCACTGCTGACGACCACGCAGGTTAAATTTTCGTGTTGACGCAAAAATTTTATCAGCCATTCAATTCCGTCCGCGTCTAAATTTTTTGTTGGTTCGTCAAGAAGTAAAACTAATTCCTCGTCTTTCAGCCCGTGCAAAGCTCGTTTAAGCTTATCAATCGCTGACATTTCCGCCATACGCAGTTCAGAAAAATCCGCGTAAATATTCCCGTTGACGGTGAGAACTTCGCCGAAAATTTTTACGTCGCCGGCTGTTGGCAAAATTTTGCCAGCCATTATGTCCAGAAGCGTTGACTTGCCCGCCCCCTCCGCGCCGATTATTCCGACTTTCTCGCCGTGTGTTATCTCTAAATTGAAATCCGAAAAAATTTTGTTCTTGCCGAGCACCAGCTCCAAATTTTTAATGCTAACCAAAATTTTCCACCCCTTTAGCACGAAGAATATAACAACGCCGGCTTGCTGTCAACATTGAGATTAGCCGCGCCGTTGCAAGTGCTGTTCTACTCAAAAAAAAGCCCGAAGGCAACTAAAAAATTTTCTGACGGCTCACCGCCTTCGTGCAGATGGACATTTTTAATTTTTGTATTCTACTCTTTTTTGCTAGCTTGAGTTGCCAAGTAAGCCTCCACGATTCGCGAAACAACCTCGTGCCTTACCACGTCCGCCGAATTTAATTCTGCTATACCGACGCCTCGAACATCTTTTAAAAGTTCTACCGCCTCTGCCAATCCGGAAGGAATTCCACGCGGCAAATCAATTTGACTTAAATCACCGGTTATCACCATGCGCGAACCGAAGCCTAGACGAGTCAAAAACATTTTCATTTGCTTTGAAGTTGTATTTTGCGCCTCGTCCAAGATTATAAATGCGTCGCTTAAAGTTCGTCCGCGCATATATGCCAGCGGAGCAATTTCTATCACGCCGCGATTAAAAAATTTTTGGTAAAGGTCGAAGCCCCAAATTTCTTTCAGCGCGTCATAAAGCGGGCGCAAATAAGGATCAACTTTTTCTTGCATATCGCCCGGCAAAAATCCCAGCCGCTCACCAGCCTCCACCGCCGGTCGCGTTAAAATTATTTTCCGAACTTCTTTAACACGCAAATAATACGCCGCCTGAGCAACTGCAAGGAAAGTTTTTCCTGTACCAGCTGCGCCCACGCCAAATGTCACGACATTTTTTCTCATTGTGTCTATATAATTTTGTTGCCCCGCGCTTTTCGCCCGAATGTGTACGCCATTTGCCGCGACGATTATTGTTTCGCCGAAAATTTTCTGCGTGCCGTTTTCAATTTTGTTCGCCAAACCATCCCTCATTCCTAATTCATAATTCATAATCACATTTAAAGCCGCGAGCTGATAAGAATTGCCACGCCTTAACACGGTCGAATTTTTCTGGCGACGGAAATTTTTTTGCTAGCAATTTTTCTGCAACAAGGCGTTCATATTCTTCAGCGTCGTCGGGAATAAGCTGTTCGATAAAATTTTTATCAAAGCCGCGCTGAATTAATTTTGCGATAATCTGCCGAATACTCAACTTTTCTTCTGCATAAAGATTTTCAAATTGCCGCCGACAAGCCTCCGCGTCGTCCAGATAATTATATTTTTTTAACTTGGCAATAGCCTCGTCAACTTCGGGCGCGTCATACTTTCTAGCCAACAATTTCCGCCGCAAAACTACCGAACTTTGCTCCTGCCTGGAAAGTAAGTCCGTAGCTTTCATTAGCGCGGATTTTTTTTCAGTCTTCATCTTCATTAAAAGTTTCCGCGTCGTCATTTTCTTCCGTATCCGCAGTTTCCAGCGGCTTAATGGATTTCAACACGGCGTCGCGGATTTTATTTTCAATTTCTGTGGCAACTTCGGGACGTTCGCGCAGGGATTTTTTAGCATTTTCCTTGCCTTGACCGAGCCGCTCGCCATTGTAGGAGAAATATGCACCGGATTTATCAACAATTTCAAAGGCAACGCCCATATCGATAATACTTCCAATACGCGAATAACCTTCGCCGTAAATCAAATCGAATTCAGCTGTTCGGAACGGCGGCGCAACTTTATTTTTAGCAACTTTAATTTTAACGCGGTTGCCGATAACTTCCGTGCCCTGTTTAATTGCCTCGCCTTTACGAATTTCAAGCCGAACTGACGAATAAAATTTCAGAGCGCGACCACCCGTCGTAGTTTCGGGGTTGCCAAACATTATGCCGACCTTTTCGCGAATCTGATTGATAAAAATTACGACAGTTTCAGTTTTGCCGATAAGTGCCGTGAGTTTACGCATTGCCTTGCTCATCATTCGCGCATGAAGTCCGACGTTAGCATCGCCCATTTCGCCTTCGATTTCGGATTTGGGAACGAGCGCGGCAACCGAATCGATAACGACCATATCAACCGCCGCAGACCGGATTAAAGCTTCGGCAATGTCCAATCCCTGTTCGCCGGTATCAGGTTGAGCAAGGAGCAAATTATCCACGTCCACACCGAGCTTTTTAGCGTACACGGGATCCAGCGCGTGTTCAGCGTCAATGAAAGCCGCCGTGCCGCCCTGCTGTTGCATTGAGGCTATCATATGCAGTGCAACTGTAGTTTTGCCACCAGATTCCGGACCGTAAATCTCTGTGATTCTTCCGCGTGGCAGTCCGCCGATTCCCAACGCAATGTCTAGCGGTAAAATTCCAGTCGGTACAGCTTTAATATCCATGCGCTTTGCGTCGTCACCCAGCCGCATGATTGAGCCTTTGCCGAATTCTTTTTCGATCTGTTTCATCGCCGCTGCCAACGCTTCCTTTTTATCCATAGTTGCTCTCCTTTGCTGATTTAGTTTAGGCA
>CAJONF010000266.1 GCA_905236665.1 uncultured Selenomonadaceae bacterium
ACGCTCGCCAAAATGCTTTTGCCAAAACGCGTGCTATGTCGTTCGCCGTAAAAATTTATGACGGGCACGCCCATATACAGTGCGTCCAAAGTCGTCACGCCGCCGACGTATGGATAAGCGTCCAAGATAATATCAAGCTTGCTTATGGCGTCGAAATAATCGGGCACAGCGGGACGGAAAATTACTTGCCCCATATCGCAATCCATGCTCTTCATTTTTTCATACAGCACATCGACAAGCTGATTGCTGATGAATTCTTGCGAACGCATTAAAAGTTTAGCGTCCGGCACGCGCTTAAGAATTTCAATCCAAATGGCAAGCATCTCGTCGCTAATTTTTTTATAGCGGCAAATCGTCCCGAAAGTCACGTAACCATTTTTAACACAAGGTGCACCGCTAGGAACAGGTAAATCTTCGCGGTGAGCATAGGAAAATTGTGCGGGCATATATAAAAATTTTTCGCTAAAATATTGCTCGCGATTTTCGCCGGGAGGATCTAGTATCTCGTCAGTCAAGAAATAATCAATTTCCTTTAAGCCGGTCGTGGACATATAACCAATGCCGCAAATTTGCACGGGCGCAGGTCGATAAACCAGCGCGGGCAACCCGTTATAACCTGTGTGTCCCGCCAAGTCAAAGGCAATGTCAATTTCGTCGTCGTGAATTTTTTTAGCTAGCTCCTCGGCAGAAAGATCTTTAACATCAACGTAATGTTCCACGGCTTGTTTATAAAATTCCGTGTAATCGTCGTCCTTAGGATTTTTGCTGTAGCAGGTAATTTCAAATTTGCTCCGGTCGTGACAAGACATAAACCCGAATACAACATCAAACGCCGCGTGCTTGCGAAAATCGCCGGAAATATAACCGACTTTAATTCTTTCGTGCGGCGCGTGATACGTCGTGAACGGTTTGATATCCTCAAAAAATTTCTGATAATCAAAATGAAACGCGGATAATTCTTCAGCGGAAATATCCAAAAAATGCAAGCCCAGAAGTATCGCGTCATAAATTCCCGAACGTTTCTCCGCGTCTTCAGTAAGATCAAGTGCCCGCTCGTAATTTTCTAAACCTTCCATGTGCCGGCGGTTTTCCTGCGCGAACTTTGCAAGCTTTTTGTGACACTCTACGATAAAATCTTTTGAATAATTTTTTTCCTCGCCCTTTGGCGAATAAATATAATCCATAGCCTTTTTCATAGTTTCATACGCGCCGATATTGTCGCCCAAAAGAAATTGGCGGTCGGCTATCGTCAAATAAAGTGGCGCATCACATACGGATTCACATTGCGCGGCAAGCTGAGCAAAATACAGCGTGCGTTTAAAATCGAAACGGCTTTTGATTTTGTTTACGTCAATCTTGCCTTCCAATGGAACATAAGACATTGCGCGCTGATAATATTCTTTAGCAAGCTCTTCGGTGATAGGCTCCGGTTCTTGCGGGAAATCGGGCAAAGGTTTTTCTTCAAGCCACGCGTTAAAAATTTTTTCATAAGCCTGTTCAATCTCGCCCATATAAATTACGTCGTTCATGACGGGCGATTCTTCCATCTTCCTGCGTATTGTCAAATGATATTCGTTGAGCCGCTCCCAATCGTTTGCAAGATCAACTGCCTTTTGAATATATTCTTCCTCACTGAAGGCGCACAACTCTTCCAAGCCCATGTTCATAAGCAATGAATATCCAAAACGGGAATTATGCCGCTCACCAACCAAAGTTATGACGGGTACGCCCATATACAGCGCGTCGCAGGTAGTACCGCCGCCGGGATAAGGGAAAGTGTCCAGCGCAATATCTGCCTGTTCGTATTTATGAAGATAATATTTCTCCATATTTTCCATATCCACACGATTAATATCAATGCCCGCTGCCGTCATACGTTTTTTAGCAAATTCAAGCCCGCCAAGGGGATTAAACGCGCTATTCTTAAGAAATAACCGAGAATTTGGCACGACCGATAAAATTTTTGACCAAACATTTAGCATTTCGTCTGTAACTTTGGAAAAATTGTTAAAGCTCACAAAGGTAACATATCCTTTTTTGAGACAAGGCGTTGGCGTAATCATGAAAGGATAATCG
>CAJONF010000267.1 GCA_905236665.1 uncultured Selenomonadaceae bacterium
AATTTGGATGGCACGGGCGCGGCTGAAATTAATTCCGGCGTCGGCTTTTTTGACCATATGTTGAATCTTTTCGCGGCGCACGGGCATTTTGACTTAAAAATTTTTTGCGCGGGCGATTTGCACATTGACGGGCACCACAGCATAGAAGATATCGGAATTTCTCTGGGCGCGGCGTTAAAATCGGCATTGGGTGACAAGCGCGGCATTACTCGTTACGGAACTTTTTTCTTGCCTATGGACGAAACGCTTGCTCTGGTGAGTTTGGACATCAGTGGGCGACCGTTCCTGGTCTGCGAAATCGGCGAACTTGCCCCGATGATTGGCGACTTTGACACCGAACTTGTCGAAGAATTTTTGCGCGCCTTCGCCTTCAACGCCGGAATTACTCTGCACGTGAAAATTCTTTACGGAAAAAATTCTCATCACAAAGTTGAGGCTATTTTCAAAGCGTTGGGGCACGCGTTAAAAGCCGCCGTCACCATTGACGAAAAAATTAATGGCGTCCCTTCAACTAAAGGTCTTCTTTAATCCCAGCTCAATAAAAAAACAGGCAATCGCAAAAACAGAAATTGCAAGTTCTCTGTGCACAAAGAAAAAATGAATTTCTGAATGTTTTATAACGATAAAATACCATACAAAAGGTAAAGCCGCTATGAACGCAAAAATAATTAAAATATTTAGGTTCATATGCGGCTTAAATTTATTTTTTATCATTCTAAAAATCATAAACAGGATAAACAGAGCAAAAATAATTGCAAAGGGCGTATCAAACAGCGCGTGAATATTTTTATAAAAAACTTCTGCGGCTGTAATTTCTTGCGTGATTGCGTAGCCTTGCGGTAAATTATGCTGAGGAGAAAATAAAAATTTTATATAATCCCAGGCACTAGCATTCGCATCGGGACTTATAGCTATTACTTCAACCGCACTTAATTTAGACTCAATAGCATTATAAAAAGTATCTGCCAACGCGTTATAATCAGTTAAAGTGGTGGCCAAAATCCATTTGCTCGCCCACATTCCCGCATAACCGAAACACCAAGCAAATAAACAACCAAATAATTTCTTAAAAACTTCCTTTATCGGCACTATAAAAAATTTTTCTTTGTTCAGAACAACGAATAAGCACAGCGGGACGCCAAGTGACACGAAAGGATATGTTAAGAAATCAAAATACGACGTGCAAATTCCCACAATCAAGAAAAAATAAATGTAACGCGCATTTTCTTTTATAAATTCATTTTTTAAAAGGAGCGCGATAACAGCGAACAAAAGCACATAAAATACTGTGGAGTTTTGGAAACAAAGTGCAGTTGTCACGGGATTTATTGCCGCTACAGTCAAAATAAATGCAAAAACATAAAACATTCCGAGCTTTTTATATAAAAGTACGGCGGCTATTGCAATTAAAAAAAGCTGAATATAAGAATTAAGCAACCGAATACTACCTACCGTTGTTTTATACAGCAACGGTTTAAGAAAAATTAAATATCCGTGCCAATATCGTCCGTATTTCTTGTCTTTGTTCAAGTCCGCCTCGCGATTGCTGTTAATCCCGTTTATTAAGGAGTGGGCCGGCGAATTGCCTTCTTCCAAGCTCCACATCCGATTGACGAGCGCGGAATCCAAGACGCCGTTTTTCACAGGATAAATCGCCTCCATCAACATGACGATGTTGGTGAAATTGTCCACATACGTCGGGAATTTGTCGAGTCCCCAAATGTAGTGGTCGTGTTCAATTTCGTAAATGTGCAGAGAGGCTTTGACGTTATTATAAATTTTTTCATTCGGCAAGGAATATGCGACCATTAGCAATAGCAATCCCAAAAAAGCCGCCGCCGCCACAATCAGCGTCATATTCCGCAAATGAAAAAAAAATTTTTTCATTTGGCTTGCCTCCTTTCTTTCAGCGACATTGTTATCATGTTCATTTGAATTTCAAAAGATTTTCTGGCGTTGTTTGCTATTGCGTCAAGGATTAAACCGCAGGCGGCGGATAAAAGCGAGCTTAAACCTAAAATCGTGCTGACAATGAGCGTCGGGATTTTCGGCACCAAGCCTGTTTCCAAATAATTAATGAGGACGGGAATAAATAAAAAAATCGCGAATATCATCAAAAAAATTGCCAGAGCACCAAAAAATCTCAGTGGGCGATAAATTCTGTACAAGTTAAAAATTGTCATTAAAACTTTTGCGCCGTCAACGTAAGTATTTAATTTGCTGAAACTTCCCGCCGGTCTGTCACGATAATTTACAGGCAAGCTTTGAATTAAAAGATTTTTATCCAGCGCATGAATCGTCATTTCCGTTTCAATTTCAAAACCCTGCGAGAGGATTGGAAAAGTTTTTACAAAAATGGGGCTAAAAGCGCGATAACCCGTCATCACGTCGAGAATTTTTTTAGAATTTTTTCCGCGACTCCAAAAAGCATTTATAAAGCTGCGGACAAGAGAATTGCCGAAATTATGAAAGGGCCGTTTATTTTCTTCAAAATAAGTTGCGCTCAATCTGTCGCCGATAACCATATCCGCCTTGCCCTGCAAAACTAAATTGCACATTTCGCGGGCGTATTCTGCGGGGTAAGTGTCGTCGCCGTCGGTGATGATATAACAATCCGCGTCTATCTCCCTAAACATTGTGCGAATAACATTTCCTTTTCCTTGCCGGTATTCGTGGCGAACAATCGCTCCGGCTTTTTTTGCAAGTTCGGCGGTGTTGTCAGAAGAATTATTATCGTAAACATAAATTTTTGCGTCCGGAAGAACTGCACGGAAATCCGCCACAACTTTTTCTACCGTCATGCTTTCATTGTAACAAGGCAGAAGCACGGCAATTTCTGCGCTCATAATAAATCCGTTACTGAGAACTTACAAAAAGTTATAAAAACCTTTATGTCCCATTCCTGCTTCGCCGCGTCCGCTTTTGCCGAGGCTACTTACG
>CAJONF010000268.1 GCA_905236665.1 uncultured Selenomonadaceae bacterium
AATCAAGTATCCGATATTTCAAGGCGGCATGGCGTGGATAGGGACAGCGGAGCTTGCCTCAGCGGTATCGAACGCGGGCGGCTTGGGTCTTATCGGCGCAGGACATATGCCACCGGACGTTTTGAAAAAAGAAATTCAAAAGTGCAAAGATTGGACGGATAAACCTTTCGGCGTAAATATTATGCTTATGTCGCCATTCGTCAAAGAAGTTATGCAACTCATGGTCGATGAGAAAGTTCCGGTTGTGACGACGGGCGCGGGCAATCCTGGTGAATACGTCCCTGCGCTAAAAGAAATCGGCACGAAAGTTATTCCTGTTGTGGCTAGCGTCGCCTTGGCAAAGAGATTGGTTAAAAGCGGCGCGGACGCTGTCATTGCTGAAGGTTGCGAATCGGGCGGACATATCGGCGAAATTTCTACTATGCCGCTTATCCCGCAGGTTGTCGACGCTGTAGATGTTCCTGTCATTGCGGCGGGCGGTTTCGCTGATTCGCGGGGTATCGTCGCGGCATTTGCTCTTGGTGCCAGCGCAATTCAAATGGGCACGCGCTTTGTCCTGAGCAAAGAATGTATTGCTCACCCGAATTATAAAAATCTCGTGCTCAAAGCTAAAGATCGCTCGACAGTCGTCACTGGCAGGACACTCGGTCACCCCGTGCGCGTTTTGGCAAATAAACTCACGCGAACTTTTTTTGAAATGGAAGCCGCCGGCGCATCTAATGAAGAACTCGAACAGCTCGGCACGGGCGCATTACACAAAGCTACCCATCTTGGCGATGTGGAAAACGGTTCTGTCATGATTGGTCAAATTTCCGGTATGCTCGACGATATAAAGACCGTTAAAGAAATTATCGATGACATTGTTAGCGGAATTGCACCGGTTGTCGCGAATGTTCAAAATAAATACGAATGATTAGCAGCTTTTTTAGTGGTTAGTGATTAGCAAAATCTGATCGCTAACCACTTTCCACTTTTTGAAGGGAGAAAATTTTATGGGCAAGATAGCATTTATTTTTCCCGGTCAAGGTGCACAGGCAGTCGGCATGGGAAAAGATTTTTATGATAACTTCGACGCGGCAAAAAAACTTTTCGACGAAGCGGACGACGCGCTTGGCTATTCGATAAAAAAAATGTGCTTTGAAGGTTCTGAAGACGATTTAAAGCTTACGGCGAACACTCAGCCCGCAATTTTAGTTGTAAGCGTCATAGTCAACGAAATTTTAAAAGCGGAAGGAATCACTGCGCAAATTTCCGGCGGTCACAGCTTGGGCGAATATTGTGCACTGGTTGCGGCGGGTTCGTTAAAGTTTAAAGACGCAGTGCTTTTAGTTCACAAGCGCGGAAAATTTATGCAAGAGGCTGTTCCCGTCGGCGAAGGAGCAATGGCGGCGATTATCGGACTGGACGACGCAACGATTATAAAAATTTGTGCGGAGGCATCCGAATTCGGCGAAGTGCAAGCAGTGAACTTCAACTGCCCCGGTCAAACTGTCATTGCGGGAAAAACTGCTGGCGTTGAAGCGGCTGTAGACAAATTAAAATCTGTCGGCGCAAAAAAGGCTGTCATTTTACCTGTCAGTGCACCTTTCCACAGCACGTTGATGGCTCCCGCCGCTAAAAAACTCGCGGCAGAACTCGATAAGGTCGAATTAAACGACGCAAATTTCCCTGTGGTGGCGAATTTTAATGGCGAATTGGAAACTTCAGCAACGGAAATTAAAACTAATCTAATCGCGCAGGCAGATCACCCCGTCAAGTGGATTGCGTGTGTTGAGGCTATGAAAAATTTCGGAGCAGATATTTTTATCGAATGTGGTCCCGGCAAAACTCTTTGCGGATTCAATCGCAGAATCGACAAGACGATTAAAAGTCTCAATGTTGAAAATCTCGACAGCTTGAAAAAAACTTTGAACGCCCTTAATGGATAAAATTTTTTACGTTTAACAGGAGGCGACTTAAAATGGAAAGTATGACTGAACTGGTTTTTATCCTCGATCGTTCCGGCTCGATGGCGGGCTTGGAGAGCGACACAATCGGCGGCTTTAACGCAATGCTTAAAAAGCAACAGGCAGAGACCGAAGGTAAAGCTCTTGTCTCGACGATTCTTTTTGACCACGAAACGATTGTCCTGCATGACCGCGTTCCGCTCGAAAAAGTCGAAGCCTTGACCGAAAAAGATTACACCGTGCGCGGCATGACGGCTTTGCTTGATGCGGTGGGCGACGCCATTAAACACATTAAAACTATCCACAAGTACGCCCGCGATGAAGATCGCCCGCAAAAAACTATTTTTATCATCACAACGGACGGGATTGAAAATGCCAGCAAAAAATTTACTTACAAGGATATTAAGAAACTCATAGAACAGCAAAAAGAAATCGGTTGGGAATTTATTTTCCTCGGCGCAAATATCGACGCCGCAGAAGTTGCAGAAAATCTCGGTATTGACCGTCGCCGTGCTGTTAATTATCATTCGGATAAAATCGGTACGCAAAAAGTTTACAGCGCAATGAGTAATTTTGTTTCCTTAGCTCGCCACTCATCCAAAAGCCGTTCTTCTGAAAAATTTTATGAGCCTATTCAAGATGATTCTTGGCGTGAAGAACTCGACGAAGATTTTCAATCACGGGAAAAATAATCTGCGGTTTTATCTAATTCTAATGGATATGCGATACCTTTATAAAAAAATTTTTAAGGAGGTACCGATTATGAAAAAATCTCTGCGAAAAATTTTTGCGGCGGCTCTCGTCACAGGCAGTTTGTTTGCAATGCCCATTGCCAACGCCGAAATTAAAACTTATGAAGGCACCGACGAATACATAATGAGCGAGTTTGAAACGATTGACACCGCTAAACAACGCGCTAAACAAAAAGCTGAACGTGCCGCGCAGGAAAAGGCAGGCGTCTTTGTTGAATCGAACACGGAAGTTGTCAACTTGAAAGTTACCAGGGACGAAGTGCGAACCATGACGGGCGGCATTTTAAAAATTATCGACGTGGTTTATCAGTTGACTCCGCTTTCAGACGGCAAAAGCTTAATCGTCCGTGCAATCGTCAAAGCAGATATCGACAGTGACGACATCAACAAATGGCTCAATCGCGGTATGACGGAACGTGCAGACGTGGTTGCGAAAAATCTCGAACTGCAAAAGGCTATCGACGAACAGGATAAACAAATTGCCGAATTGAAGAAAAAACTTGCTGACAGCGAAGCTCGCGGGGATAAAGAAAAACTTTCTGAACAGTTCGCGGCAGAAGATAAAATTTTCCGCTCGAATCAGAAGTTGGAAGAGGCAATGAGATTTTATTACACCGGCGATTTGCAAAACGTGGCGAGCTATTGCACGCAAGCTATAGATTTAAATCCGTCAAACGCGGCGGCTTATTCTATTCGCGGCGCGGCGTATTATTCGTTGCAAAATTATAACGGCGCGATTAACGACTTAAACCGCGCAATAGATTTGAACGCGACTGATTATAAAAATTTCTACAATCGCGGGCTGGCTTACGTGAAGTTGGGTGATTATCGCAAGGCTGTGGCAGATTTCAGCAGTGCAATTAAATTAAATCCGAACGATGCAGACAGCTGGTATAATCGCGGCGTTTGCAGACAGCGTTTGGGCGACAGTTATAAAGCACGCGAGGATTTAAAAAGAGCTAAATCTCTGGGTTATCGTTAAAAAAATTTAACCCCCGTCAAAAAATTTTCGGCGGGGATTTTTTCTGTCATAAAAAAAAATTTTGTGGACGGTGATTATCATCATGAAAAAATTTTTGGCAAGCTTGCTCGTGGCTGGCAGTCTCTTTGCAATGCCAACTGTTAATGCCGAAGTTAAAACTTATGAAGGCTCTGACGAATACATAATGAGCGAGTTTGAAACGATTGATATTGCTAAACAGCGTGCCAAACAAAAAGCTGAACGCAATGCGCAAGAAAAAGCCGGCGTTTACATTAACAGCTTTTCCAAAACACGCGACATGGAACTGGTTGAGGACGAAGTTGTCGCGATAACCTGTGGAATTTTAAGCGTTGTTGACGTTAAATTTGATGTTAAGCCGCTGGAGGACGCTAACGGCTTTTTAATTCGTGCAACTGTCAAAGCAAACATTGAAACCAACGATGTGAACAAATGGTTGGAGAAAAGTGCACGCGAAAAATCTACAATCGTCATTCAAAATAAAGAATTGCAAAAAGCTGTAGCTGATCAAGACGCCACGATTAATAAACTGCAAGAACAGATTAAACAACTCAAGGCAGAAGGGAAACTCAGCGGAAAAAACGAGCGCGAAAAAATTACACAGGAAATTGTAGCGGAAGATAAAATTTTCCTTGCCAATCAAAAATTAGATGAGGCGCAGAAAAAATTTTACAATAAAGACTACAAAGGCGCGATAAAACTCTGTGATGAATCGATAAAAATTCAGCCGACTGCGCGGGCATATTGCGGGCGAGGTGGTGCTTATGGCGTGCTGAAAAATTTCGACAAGACTGTTTCAGATTGCACGCAAGCAATAAAACTTGACTCTAAATACGCCATGGCTTACACGAACCGCGCCGCGGCGTTCGCCAGTATGCAAAATTACGAACAGGCGATGGAAGATATAAATATGGCGATTCAATGTGACCCGACGCTAGCTCTTGCTTATAATAATCGCGCCGCAATGTATTTAATGGCAGGAAATATCCAAGAGGCATTTACAGACGCGAGCAAAGCTATTGAACTTGAGCCGAAATTGGATTTACCGTACATGATTCGCGGCACGTGCTATCAAGTGATGGGAAATATGGCGCAGGCTCAAGCCGACTTCAATAAAGCAAAACAGCTGGGCTACAAAGGCTAAAAATATCAAAAAATTTTTCATTAAAAAACCGCCCCCAAAATTGAGAGCGGTTTTTTTGTTGCTGAGTTAAAAAAATTATTTAAGTTCTTTAGCAAGTTCCATGATAGCCGGTGCGCTGCCGTCGGAGCCGAGAACTTCTTTAATCTTGTGCTCAACGAGTTCTTTGATATAAGCGCGACCAGGAGCGAGATATTGGCGCGGATCAAAGTGGTCAGGGTGCTGAACGAAATGTTCACGGATACCGGCGGTGAGTGCAAGACGGAGGTCGGAGTCAATGTTAATCTTGCAGACAGCGGATTTAGCGGCTTTACGGAGCTGTGCTTCGGGGATACCGACAGCATCTTTAAGGCTGCCGCCGTTGTCGTTGATGATTTTGACGTATTTCGGAATAACCGAGGACGCGCCGTGAAGAACAATCGGGAAACCGGGGATTTTCTTTTCGATTTCAGCGAGAATATCGAAACGCAGTTCAGGCGGTTCAAGAACGCCGGTTTCAGGGTTGCGGGTGCACTGTTCGGGCGTGAATTTGAATGCGCCGTGGCTGGTGCCGATAGCAATAGCCAAAGAATCGCAACCGGTTTTTTCGACGAACTCAAAAACTTCTTCCGGTTTGGTGTAGTGAGCTTTGTCCGCATCAACGCTGACATCATCTTCGACGCCTGCGAGCTGACCAAGTTCTGCTTCGACAACTACGCCGTGAGCATGAGCATATTCGACAACTTCTTTGGTCTTCTCAATGTTTTCTGCAAAGGAATAGTGCGAGCCGTC
>CAJONF010000269.1 GCA_905236665.1 uncultured Selenomonadaceae bacterium
GGCATCGCGGCTATTGTTATCGCTGTATTGCTCAAATAATCCCGAAATTTAATGATAAAGCATGATGATTTCTCACTAAATAAAAAATTTGCCCCTGCGCCTTATGACGTGGGGGATTTTCTGTCAACGTGAACTTCCGCTGTTTGATTCGAGATCATGTGAAAAATTAATCGGATGTTCATAGCCACTTTTTGAAAAAAATTTTTTACAACACATGGTAACTAAAAAACCCCCCGTGAAATTCACACGGAAGGTTTTTTTTAGTTCGTCACTCAAAAATTTTATTTAAGATTGTTCACCGCTGATAATTTTGGAAATTTCGCGGAAAGCTTCTTCGTTGCGTTCGCCTTTTATGTTGAGAACTAAGCTTTTGCCCGGCGTGATTGTAAGATTTATGAGCGACAAGATACTTTTATTAGTGCCATATTTTTTACCTGAGGCAATGGCGACGGTGCAACCGGTTTCCTCAGCGATTTTTACGATTTGCGCGCTTTCCCTGAATCCAAGCACGCTTTTAGCAACCATGATAAATGAAACTTCTTTTGCACGCGTCACGTCGAATTGAACTTCGGTGCACGCCGCGACATGGTGCCTTATATTTTTTGAATTCTTGTATGCAATTTTCATTTTAAACAACTCCTTGATAATCCTTGAGGTCTGGTACGCTTCCCTGCGTCGAGTGTATTTTAACAGAGCTGATTGATTTGGGCAATGGGAATTCATTATTGTTTCATGGTTAAATCGGTCGTGTTTGGTCGGAAATTCTTTTTTATAACCAAAAACAGCCAACCTTGTTGGTCGGCTGTCTTTTATTTCGTGTTTATTACCTGTCAAGTTTTTTCTGGCGACACTCGGTTGAGCTGTCCCGCTTGAAGGCTTTATATAAATATCGTTAGATATCAAACTTTCAATTAATTTTACGGAAGTATTTTCGGGCAGATTTTTTAGATAAAAATAAGCCGGCGATTAAAAATTAATTAAGAGTTAGCTTTCTAAAAAATTCCTGTCTAATACGCGGCAGGATTTTTTTGCGCATTATAGTAAAATCAAGTTGTGAAATAATACGCATTGAGAAGGAGGTTTTACTATGAAGGCTTTAAAACTTTTATTGCTCCTGCCGATAATTGCGCTGTGTTTTGGTTGTGGCGGGAATTCTGACAAAGCGGCGATACGTTTTGGCACGGGTGGTACGGGCGGTATGTATTACGCTTACGGCATCGAACTTGCCAAGATGATGCAAGCAGAGGGCAAGGGTCATGCGCTTGATGTAAAGACAACTGCCGGTTCCGCGGCTAATTTGCGGCTTCTGCGCGAAAAATTTTTAGATTTGGCGATTGTACAAAGTGATACGCTGTCCAATGCGATTAATGGGCGGGGAGTTTTTGCGGCGGCGGGACCTGGTATGGGTTATGCGGCTGTTGCTGGGCTTTATACCGAGGCTTGTCAAATTATCGTCACTAAAAATTCCGATATAATGACTGTTAGCGATCTTGTCGGCAAAAGAGTTTCAGTCGGCGAGCGTGAAAGCGGCGTTCTTCAAAATGCTGAACAAATTTTAATGGCGCACGGCTTGACTTTCGAGATGATAGAACCGATTTATCTTTCATTTAGCGATTCTGCCGCGGCGTTGGAGAGTGGAGAAATTTCAGCATTCTTTATTACGGCGGGCGCACCCACTGCCGCTGTAGCTGACTTGGCTAAACGCAAAGAAATTCGGCTCCTGTCAATAGAACCGGACGTTCAAAATAATATGATGAAACTTTACAAAGGTTACACGCGTTGCACCATTCCCGCTAATAGCTACGCCGGACAAGAAGAAGAAGTTTCGACAATCGGCGTTAAAGCTGTTTTGGTTGCGAGCACGGATTTAAAAGATGACGAAGTTAATTACATTACAGAATTTATTTTCCAAAACGCAGATAAACTTCCGCACAATACGACCGATAAACTCACCAATGAATATGCCGTGCAAGATATTCCTGCTAGTTTCCACGCAGGCGCGGCTAGATTTTATGACGCGCAGGAAATCAAAGTTAATATTTACAGCGGCAAATCTAGCGAAGGCGTCAAAGCTAGCCAAGACTAAACATAATGAACTCTAGAAAGGAAGTGAACTTTATGTACACATTGGAATTTAATATGTATCAGACGTTAGCAGTGGCAGTCATCATGCTTTATGTCGGCACGCTGTTAAAAAAGCGCATTCAATTTTTAGAAACGTTCTGTATACCGTCGCCGGTCGTTGGTGGTTTACTTTTTGCAATTGTAAGCTGTATTCTTTACACATCGGAAATTATCGGCTTCGCGTTCGACGAAACCCTTAAAAATGTCTGTATGGTCGCATTTTTTACATCGGTCGGATTTCAGGCTAATGTAAAAATTTTGAAAAGCGGCGGCATCAGTCTGCTAATCTTTTTAGGTTGCGTCATCGCGCTGATTATCTGCCAAAACTTTTTGGCGGTCGCCCTGTCGAATGTTTTAAATATCAGCCCGTTCATCGGACTTTGTACCGGCTCAATTTCAATGGTCGGCGGACATGGCACGGCGGGAGCCTTCGGCCCGGTGCTTGAAGACTTAGGACTTGTCGGAGCAACAACCCTTTGCACAGCGGCGGCAACTTTCGGACTGGTAGCGGGTTCTTTAATGGGGGGACCTTTGGGCAGAAGATTGATTCTCGGCAAAGATTTATTAAAAACTGCAATAAAAGCTGATGATACACCGCTTGTTGAAGAGGAAAAGAAACATGAACGTTCCGTGAGTATGTACGCGCCCGCCGCTTATCAGCTTGCCATTGCAATGGGCATCGGTACTGTCGTTTCAATGCTCCTATCCAAAACCGGCATGACTTTTCCGGTGTATATCGGCGCAATGATTGTCGCGGCGATTATGCGTAATTGGAGCGAATTCACCGGCGCATTTACCGTTCATATCGGCGAAATTAACGATATCGGCGGCATTTGCTTATCACTTTTCCTCGGTATTGCAATGATAACTTTAAAACTCTGGCAGTTGGCAGAACTTGCCTTGCCGCTCGTCGTCTTATTGGTCGGGCAAGCGACGTTAATGTTTATCTTCGCGTATTTTATAATTTTCAACGTATTAGGTCGCGATTATGACGCCGCA